>WFQC01000035.1 GCA_015487235.1 Alteromonadaceae bacterium | reverse complement strand
TAAGTGCACAGCATATTCCTGTTGTACTCGATGTTAATGTAGATTATTCAAAACGAACACGTTTTACACAAGGGATCATCAGTACCAACTTAAAGCGGATGAAATTACCCACTAAAGTACGCATGATAAGTAGAGCATTATGGCGACGTATATAGTCGTTTTAGGGTAATTGCTTATCTTGTTATGATGAGTTTGCTTATGCCCATCAAAGATGTTTTACTTAATCTGCCATCCTGATGAAGGTCAGGATCTCATGTTTTTGCACCAAAATATTCGCCCTTGAAAAAGGTCTCTGAAAAAGGGCATTAAAAAAGGTCAAAAGCGTATGCTATTGACCTTTTTGCATTTTTACGCTAACGCTTGCCTATTTAGCTAATAGTGCTTTTATTTGCGGTTTAACCTGTTGTTTTTGCGCTAAACATTGCTTTAAGAAGTCTTGTGCTTTTACAAAGTTTCTATCAGCGCCAACTAATGTATTAAGTCGAGGTTTTAAAAAGCTGTTTAAGCGCTCTACTTTTACTTCTTTACATTCGCCTAAAAATAAATAAGGCGCATAGCTTTGGTAGTTAGGTGGTAAATCTGCCATGAGTTGATCAAAATGTGCTGTTAGCCACGGCCACATTACGGCGTCTAACTCTTTTTTGCTGATCAAGCCAAATAAAAATTGAGTTTTTTCATTATCACGAATTTCAGGGGTAATACTTAAATTAATCAGCTCTTCACCGAGTTTTTCATCTTCTGTGGCGGTTAATGCGCTGATCAAGCGTCCACGCTCAGTACCATCGGTTGCCGCTTTTAATCGTGTTAAGAGCATATCTGCAAAAGGTTGCCCTAAGGTTTGAACCGCAACAGACATTGCTGTGCTGCGCAAGGCAGGAATAATAACGTCATCATGATAGCTATTATCACCTTGATAGCCTGTGTATTTTATTGCCATTTCAGTAAGTTTTTTACGTGTTTGAGCATCTTTGGCTGTAAAGGCCATAAAGTTGATCACGCTAGCGCGTAATTTACTGGTACCAATAGGATCTTTTTTATCAAGCTCTGTATTATCAACAAAGCCTACGTTATTTAACACAGGGCGGTATAAGTCAGCTGCTAATTTTCTCAACTTAACTTTATCGGCTTCATCAGCATAGCCAATTAAGGTGCTTAAGGTTCCAATACCAGAGGCTACAACTTCCCAAGAGTCAGCGTTTAAGGTAGCAGGAATAACGTCAATAACATCTTGTACGGTTAAATTACCGCTATTAAATGATGCTTTCATACTATCGAGTACGGCATTAGCTTCAAGGGGATCTAATTTATTTAAATGACTTAATAAAGCTTTCCAACTTGCTGAGTTCATATTGAAACGATAATAACCTGCCGCTTTGGCATTAGGCATTACCCAATCAGCACAACTTTTTTCTGGTAAGGTTATCTGTTGTTGTTTTTTATCAATAATTTCACAATATTGCTTTATTTCACTGTTAACCTCATAGCTTATGCAAGCGGGAATACTCCATAGGGTTTGCTCTTTAAAACGAGTGCCTAAAGGCGCATAGCGTTGCTGGCTAATTGCTAATTGGGTGTGATTGTTTTTACATTGTGTTTTTATATCCAGTAATGGCACACCGGCTTGTTCAACAAAGTCTCTAAATGATTTGACAACATTGTTTGCTTTCTCTTTAGGTAATACACTGGCAATGGTTTCAAAAAAATCAATCGCTGTGGTATTGCCCCATGCATATTTATTTAGGTATTTTTGTACCCCTTTACGGAAGTTTTCAGCTCCCATAAAGTTTTCAACCATAAATAATACGCCAGCACCTTTTTGATAAGTTATGCCATCGAAAGCGGTAACAATATCGCTATTGGTTTCAATGGGATTGCGAATTTTACGTGCTGAAGGAATCGAGTCTGAATTCATTACAGCTTTTGATGAGCGCATTTGTTGACGACGCCATTGTTCGTTCGGCCATTTACGATCAAGGGCGGTTGCAGCCATCCAAGTAGCAAAGGCTTCATTTAACCAAATGTCATTCCACCAAACTGGGGTTACCAAATTACCAAACCATTGGTGTGCTAGCTCATGGGCTTGTACCGATTTTGAACTACGTTTTTGGCCAATAGAGGCATTTTCATCCAGTAATAATAATTGCTCGCGATAGGTTATTGCACCCGCGTTTTCCATGGCACCTGCAGCAAAGTCAGGTACGGCTAAGCTGTCTAGTTTTTCATAAGGATATGGAATTTGAAAATAATCTTCTAACGCTTCCACTATTTCATGGGTTTCATTCAGTGCATAGTGTAATTTATTGCCTTTACCTTTAGTCGCAATTCCACGTAATGGCACAGTATGCTTGCGCACTTCATTTTTAGGTATAGCTTGCCAGTTAACGACATCAAAATCACCCACGGCAAAGGCAACTAAATAGGTTGGCAGTGGCTTACTGGTGGTAAAAGTAATTTTTTTCCAACCGTTGTCTAACTTTTCAGTGCTAGCGATTGGCGTGTTAGCAATAGCGGTTAATTTTTCAGGAATTGTTAGTGTAATGTCATAAGGTGTTTTAAAACGAGGTTCGTCAAAAGAGGGAAAAGCTAAACGTGCTGAAATCGCTTCCATTTGAGTAAAAGCATAATATTGGTCTCCATCTTTTACGCGATGTAAACCTTCTAGGTTTTCATTAAAAGGCGCATTGTAGCTAAAGGTTACACGGTAGTTTCCTGTTGGTAAGATTTGCTTAGTATTTACACTTAATACGCCCTCTACAGCTGTTTTATCGACGGTAGCTGCAATATGTTTACCTTGCGCATTGGTTAATTCAACCTCGGTAATGGTTAAGTCTTTACCATGAAGGTAAAAAGTATTTAAGGCTTTTTTTACGGCTAATGCGATGGTTGATTTACCTGAAAAACTAGGGGCTTCAGGGTTTATTTTTAATGACAACTTGTAGTTAAGAGGGGCAATGTTTTCAGGCAACATACCAATGGGTACGGTGCTTTCAGCGTAACTTTGTTGGCTAAACAACAAAGCAGCACCAGCAAATGATGATATTATTAACGACTTCATTTTGAGATCCTTTTATCCTTAAAATAGCAAAAGTACTTAATGATGAAAAAAGACACTCTACGAAAAATTAAGGTAAAAATCTTGTTAATATTGCTCTATTATAATTTTGTTACATTATTTTTTAGGCTGGGTTAGTTGCCAAAAAGCGATCAGTGAAATAAAAAAGAGTAATATAGGATAAAAAGCATAACTCACCACAGCCAACGGAGAAATATGTAAAGTTGCCCCTAATAACAAAGCTTGTGCCCCGTAAGGAAGCAAACCTTGATTAATACAAGCATAAATGTCTAATAAACTTGCTGACTCAGCCGGAGTCAAGCCGCCATCTTTTGCTAGTTGTTTGGCGGTTTCACCGGTAACTATAATTGAAACAGTATTACTTGCAGTGAAAAAATTACAATTAAATGCTAAACTGGCAATACCTATACTTGCGGCACGTTTTTTGTTGTTAGGGCTGATTTTTCGAGCTAACTTTTCAATAAAGTGTGTAAGGGCTGCTAATCCACCTTGTTGTTTGACTAACTCACTTAATCCGCCAATAAATAGTGATAAAATGATAATATCTTGCATATTAGCAAAGCCTTTATTGATATCGATTATCCATTGAGATAATGAATAGTCGCTGGTTAAAAAGCCAATAAATGCTGCTATTAAAATACCAATAATTAATACCACAAAAACATTCATACCAAGCAGAGCTAACACTAAAATTGCAATATAGGGTAATAAGCCAACTATTGCTTGGTTGTTCTGTTCGGTTAGACTCATTGGCTCACCTAGAAAGGTGAGTATAACAAGGCAAAGTAAGGCTGTTGGTAAAGCAAACTTAAAGTTTACACGAAATTTATCTTTCATATGGGCACCCTGACTACGGGTTGCTGCAATCGTGGTATCAGAAATAATAGATAAGTTATCACCAAAAATAGCCCCTGATATTATTGTGCCTGCCACTAAGGAGGCATCCATTTGGGCGTTTTCAGTAAACCCTAATGCAATGGGCGCAATTACCGCAATAGTACCCATTGATGTGCCCATGGCAGTAGATAAAAAAGCCGCAACTAAAAATAACCCGGGTAAAATCAACTGTTCAGGAAAAACAGCCAAGCCAACAGCGACACTGGCATCAACACTGCCCGTTGTTTTTGCAATGGTGGCGAAAGCACCGGCTAGCAAGTAAATCAGGCACATGGTAATAATATTAGGATGCCCAGCACCTGAAATAAATTGATTTATTTGTTGTTCAAGCGGTGTTTTACCAATAAACATTGCCAGTAAAATAGCGGGAATAATCGCGATGCTAGCGGGTAACTGGTAAAAAGCGAAATCGACACCTTGCCAAGTAAGCGCTAATCCTGTTCCTAAAAATAATCCGAGAAAAAGGCCAAAAGGTAATAAACTACTCAAACGTTTTTGGGGGCTTATGTTGCTCACTATAAAAATACAGCCTTAATTAGTTATGAAAGTGAATTATAAAAACAAAATGATATTTTATCAATCTAGATGTTTAGAAGTCTATGGTTGTCGGCTAATTTTGTGATGTTAAAATTAGCTCCGATGAACAAAAACATACTCCGAAAATCAACAGCCTCTAGATAAAGTGGATCAATAAATTACTATTTGTTAACTAAATCGACTACAGCAATGCTTGCTTTTATGCTATGGTTAGCGGCGAAATTTTTCCTGAAATTAAGAATATATTATGTCTGAAAATAACTTAGAATCAATTGAGCAACGCGTAAGCTATGGTGTAGGTCGTCAATTAGGTGATCAATTACGCAATAATCCTTTTAAAGAATTTGATGTTAATGCTGTACAAGCAGGTTTAGCTGATGCATTAGCAGGAAAGGCAAGCCAAGTCTCTGACGAACTACTAAATGAAGCGTTTTCTATTGTTTCTAAAAAGTTACAAGAACAAGAGCAAGCAGCCGCTAAAGAAAAAGCTGAAGAAGGTGAGAAATTTTTAGCTGAAAATGGTAAGCGTGAGGAAGTAACCGTTACTGACTCTGGTTTACAGTATGAAGTGTTAACGGAAGGGAGTGGTGATAAGCCAAGTGCAGAAAGTACGGTACGTGTTCATTATCATGGCACATTACCAGACGGTACAGTTTTTGACAGCTCTTATGAGCGCGGTCAACCTGCTGAGTTTCCTGTTAACGGTGTTATTGCGGGTTGGACAGAAGCCTTACAATTAATGCCAGTGGGTTCAAAATGGCGTTTAGCTATTCCGTATAACTTAGCTTACGGAGAGCGAGGTTCACAAGGTGCAATACCTCCGTACGCTACTTTAGTGTTTGATGTTGAGTTACTTGACATCCTTTAATTTCTAAGCCGGTTAACACCGGCTTTTTTATGCTGCGAGAATGATGATTGTGAAAGAGCAACAACTGCACACTTTATTTAAAGACTATTTTCAGGCCTTTATAACAAAAAATATTGATAAAGTGTTAGATTGCTATCAATTACCCTGTACGTTAGCGACACCAGAGCGTCTAGTTTTTTTAGCCGATGAAAAGCAAGCTCAGCATGAGTTTTCACAAATATTCACCTGGTTAGCGCAAGCAAAAGTTGAACATATTGAAGCTGGTTCAGCCAGTTACACATATTTAAATGATTCAATCACTTTGGTTAATATTTACTGGTTTTTTCTCGATCAAAATAAACAAGTTATTGCTGACTTTGCAGCGTTATATCATGTAATAAAAACGAATGACCAGCTAAAAATATTTCAGGTAATATCCCATGAAATTGAATCCTCTATTCAGTTACCTTTTCCCTTAACCTTAGGACTAACAAATAAATGACAGTAAAAATAGCTATTTTAGGTTGTAGTGGCCGCATGGGGCGTAATTTAATTAAAGCAGCTGTAGAGCATGAAGATGTTGAACTTATCGGTGGTAGTGTTCGCCCTAATTCATCGTTTGCCCACTTTGATTTAGGCGAGCTAGCGGGTATTGGGGCTATTGGTATTAAAACATCGACCGACATTAATGCACTAATTGCCGCTGATGTATTTATCGACTTTACCTCGATAGAGTCAACACTTAATAACTTAGCGTGGTGTCAACAACAAGGTAAAGCACTTGTTATAGGCACAACGGGCTTTAATAAAGAACAAGAGCAGCTTATCGAGCAAGCGGGTAATAATATTGCGGTAATTTTAGCGCCTAATACCAGTGTTGGCGTTAATTTACTTTTTAAGTTGGTTGAAATTACCGCTAAGGCAATTGGCGACTATACTGATATAGAAATTTTAGAAGCGCACCATCGTTTCAAAAAAGATGCACCTTCAGGTACGGCGATGAAAATAGGCGAAGTTATTGCTGAAGCTTTAGATCGCGATTTAAGCCAATGTGCAGTTTATGGGCGAGAAGGAATTAGCGCAGAAAGACATGCAGAAACGATAGGTTTTGCCACGGTAAGAGCAGGTGATATTGTGGGCGAACATACCGCTTTATTTGCTGATTTAGGAGAGCGCATTGAAATAACACACAAAGCAAGCTCTCGAATGACTTTTGCCTTAGGTGCCATGCGTGCAGCTACTTGGTTAGCTAACGCTAATAAAGGCTTTTATACCATGCAAGACGTTTTAGGTTTAAACAAACTTTAACATATTACTTACTATTTTAGCGTAAGATTGTTGTTAGATAATTGTTATTTTTGACTGTTTGGTCAGGATTTTAGTGAGAGCTTTGAGTTTTTCGTTGTTTTGCTAGACGAAAGCCGCGTATCAGCGTAGAATGCGCGGAATTTGTCAAAAATTCTTATTTTTATGATGAAAAAATAAAAAAACGAATTTGACCGAATAAACGCTGGGTTATTTATTTACTGATAACCGAGTATCTTTTCTTCTTTACGGAGGTTAAATTGGCTAAATCTGCTATTTTAGTGCTTGAAGACGGCACAGTATTTAAAGGCACTGCAATTGGTGCACATGGCGCAGCTGTTGGTGAGGTAGTATTCAACACATCAATGACTGGTTATCAAGAAATCCTTACCGATCCATCCTATGCAGAACAAATTATTACCCTAACTTATCCTCATATTGGCAATACTGGTACAAATAGTGAAGATAATGAATCTGATACTATTTGGGCTAAAGGGTTGGTGATTCGCGACTTGCCTTTACTTGCCAGTAACTTTCGTAATGAACAAAGTTTAAGTGATTACTTAAAAGCAAAAAACATTTTAGGTATTGCTGATATAGACACGCGTAAATTAACGCGTATATTACGTGAAAAAGGTGCACAAAACGGCTGTATTTTAGCTGGTGATAATTTAGATGAAAGTCTTGCTTTATCTGAAGCTAAAGCATTTCCTGGTTTAAAAGGAATGGATTTAGCTAAAGTTGTTTCTACCAAAGAAAAATATACGTGGACGGCTGGTAGTTGGCAACTTGGTCAAGGATTTACAGATTATGGTAACGAGAGTGAAAAGTTAAACTTTCACGTTGTTGCATACGACTTTGGCGCCAAACATAATATTTTACGCATGTTAGTTGACCGAGGTTGTAAATTAACGGTTGTGCCAGCACAAACGTCGGCTGCTGATGTGTTAGCCATGAACCCCGACGGGATCTTTTTATCAAATGGCCCTGGTGACCCTGAACCTTGCGATTATGCGATAGCCGCAATTAAAGAATTCTTAACCACTGATATTCCTATTTTTGGTATTTGCTTAGGGCATCAATTACTCGGGTTAGCGAGCGGAGCCAAAACTGTTAAAATGAAATTTGGCCATCATGGTGCTAACCACCCAGTAAAAGACTTTGCCCGTAATGTTGTGATGATCACCTCGCAAAATCATGGCTTTGCTGTAGATGAAGAAAACTTACCTCAGCATTTAAAAGTAACTCATAAGTCGCTTTTTGACGGTTCATTACAAGGTATTCATCGTACTGATAAACCCGCTTTTAGTTTTCAGGGACACCCAGAAGCAAGCCCTGGGCCTCACGATGCCGCGCCATTATTCGATCATTTTATCGAATTAATACAAGCTAGAAAAAACGCTAATCAATAAACAAGCACCATAACAAAGAAAGAGAGTAGAAAGAAATGCCAAAACGTACTGACATTAAAAGTATCTTAATCTTGGGAGCCGGCCCTATTGTTATCGGACAAGCTTGTGAATTTGATTATTCGGGAGCGCAAGCCTGTAAAGCCTTACGCGAAGAAGGCTACCGTGTTATTTTGGTTAACTCAAATCCTGCCACCATTATGACTGACCCTGAAATGGCTGATGCTACTTATATCGAGCCAATTCATTGGGAAGTGGTGCGTAAAATTATTGAAAAAGAACGTCCTGACGCAGTATTACCTACTATGGGTGGGCAAACAGCACTTAACTGTGCTTTAGAGCTAGAAAAACAAGGCGTGTTAGCCGAGTTTAATGTTGAAATGATTGGCGCAACCGCTGATGCAATTGATAAAGCCGAAGATCGTAGTCGTTTTGACGAAGCAATGAAAAATATAGGTCTTGAAACGCCGCGCGCTGAAATTGTGCATAGCCTTGCAGAGGCTCATGAAACGGCTAAACGTATCGGTTTTCCTTGTATTATTCGCCCATCATTTACTATGGGCGGCTCAGGCGGTGGTATTGCTTATAACCGCGAAGAATTTGATGAAATTTGTACACGAGGTCTCGACTTATCGCCAACCAGTGAATTATTAATTGATGAATCATTAATTGGCTGGAAAGAGTATGAAATGGAAGTGGTGCGCGACAAAAATGATAACTGCATCATTATTTGCTCAATTGAAAACTTTGACCCTATGGGTATTCATACCGGAGACTCTATTACTGTTGCACCTGCGCAAACCTTAACCGATAAAGAGTATCAAATTATGCGTAATGCCTCACTTGCGGTATTACGTGAAATTGGTGTTGAAACGGGTGGTTCAAACGTTCAGTTTGGTATTTGTCCAAAGACTGGGCGTATGGTGATTATTGAAATGAATCCACGTGTTTCACGCTCTTCTGCTTTAGCCTCAAAAGCAACGGGCTTTCCTATTGCTAAAATTGCAGCAAAATTGGCAATAGGTTATACACTTGATGAATTATCAAATGATATAACGGGTGGTAAAACCCCCGCTTCTTTTGAGCCGACTATTGATTATGTGGTTACTAAAATTCCACGTTTTAACTTTGAAAAGTTTGCTGGTGCTGAAGATAGACTAACCACACAAATGAAGTCGGTGGGTGAAGTGATGGCCATTGGCCGTAACCAACAAGAATCTATGCAAAAAGCACTACGCGGCTTAGAAGTAGGTGCAAACGGTTTTGACCCTATGGTTGATGTAACACAGCCAGGTGCGAAAACCAAAATTATGCATGAGTTACAAGAGGCGGGTTCAGATAGAATTTGGTACATTGGCGATGCGTTTCGTTTAGGTTTATCGGTTGATGATGTGTTTAGACTCACGAATATCGATCGTTGGTTTTTAGTGCAAATTGAAGACATTATTAAAGAAGAAGCCAAGGTTGCTGAAGGTGGTATGGCAGGCTTAACGCCAGAATATTTACGCCAACTTAAACGTAAAGGTTTTTCTGATGCACGTTTAGCCGACATTATTGGTGTAAGTGAAACTGAAATTCGTAAAAAACGTCATAATGCCAATATTTTTCCTGTTTATAAACGCGTTGATACTTGTGCGGCTGAATTTAGCTCAGATACTGCGTATATGTATTCAACATACGATGAAGAATGTGAAGCAAACTCTAGTGATAAAGAAAAAATAATGATCTTAGGGGGCGGTCCAAATCGTATCGGTCAAGGTATTGAGTTTGATTACTGTTGTGTTCATGCAGCGCTTGCATTACGTGAAGATGGTTACGAAACTATTATGGTTAACTGTAACCCTGAAACAGTGTCAACAGATTACGATACTTCTGACCGACTTTATTTTGAACCGATCACTTTTGAAGATGTACTTGAAATTGTTCGTGTTGAAAAACCGAAAGGCGTTATTGTGCAATATGGTGGTCAAACACCACTGAAATTAGCGCGCGCTTTAGAAACAGCAGGTGTTCCTATCATAGGTACATCTCCCGATGCCATTGATAGAGCTGAAGATAGAGAGCGTTTTCAGCAAGCTGTTGAACGCTTAAACTTATTACAGCCTGAAAATGCCACAGTTACTTCACTTGAAGAAGCATTAGCTAAAGCCGAAGCGATCGGCTTTCCGTTAGTGGTGCGTCCGTCTTATGTTTTAGGTGGTCGTGCTATGGAAATTGTTTATGATCTTGATGACTTACGCCGTTATATGACTGAAGCAGTAAGCGTTTCCAATGAAGCTCCGGTATTACTTGATCACTTTCTTGATGATGCCATAGAAGTTGATATTGATGTGCTTTGTGATGGTGAAAAAGTCGTTGTTGGCGGTATTATGCAGCATATTGAACAAGCAGGCGTGCATTCGGGTGACTCAGCTTGTTCATTACCTGCTTATAGTCTAAATCAAGAAATTCAAGATATTATGCGTAAGCAAGTGAGTGATCTTGCTTTTGAATTGGGCGTAGTTGGCTTAATGAATACGCAAATGGCAGTGAAAGGCAATAAGGTTTATTTAATTGAGGTAAACCCAAGAGCAGCGAGAACAGTTCCTTTTGTTTCAAAGGCAACGGGGGTTCCGTTAGCAAAAATTGGCGCACAAGTAATGGCAGGTAAATCGCTAACCGAACTTGGTGTTACTAAAGAAGTTATTCCACCATTTTTCTCGGTCAAAGAAGTGGTGATCCCCTTTAATAAGTTTCATGGTAGTGATCCTTTAGTTGGCCCTGAAATGCGTTCTACAGGTGAAGTGATGGGCGTAGGAAAAACTTTTGAAGAAGCCTATGCAAAAGCAAACTTAGGAGCAGGGGTTTCAGTACCCAAATCAGGACGAGCATTAATTTCAGTGCGCCATAGCGATAAAGAAAGAGTGGTGGCCTTAGCTAAACAAATGATAGCGTTAGGTTATCAACTTGATGCTACTCATGGAACTGCGATTGTGTTAGGTGAAGCTGATGTGCCTGTTCGGTTGGTCAATAAGGTGCATGAAGGTCGTCCTCATATTCTTGATAGAATTAAAAATGGTGAATATAGTTATATTATCAACACCACTGAGGGTCGAAAAGCAATTGAAGACTCAAAAGTGTTGCGTGGCGGCGCATTGCGTTATAAAGTAGTTTATACAACAACGTTAAATGCCGCATTTGCAGCTTGTAGAGCACATGCCGCTGATGATAGAAATATTGTAACCTCTATTCAAGAGCTGCATCAGCAGTGTAGCTAATCGTTAGCCACCTGAATAATTGGTGGTAAATAGGTTTTACATAAAAGGTGGTATGTACTTAGGTAATACCGCCTTTATACTCTGTGCTCCTAAATCCTGAAATAATTTTCTTCAGGGAAAATGAGTATATTGTCTAAAAATTAGAAGAGAAAAAATGAATCAATATCCAATGACAATACAAGGTGCAGAAGCACTACGTGAAGAATTAAATTATTTAAAAACAATTAAGCGTCCTGAGATTGTCGCCGCAATTGCTGAAGCTCGTGAGCATGGTGACTTAAAAGAAAATGCTGAATATCATGCTGCCAGAGAAGAGCAAGGCTTTTGTGAAGGGCGTATTCAAGAAATTGAAGCTAAATTAAGTAATGCACAAATAATTGATGTGGCCAAAATACCGAATACAGGTAAAGTTATTTTTGGCGTTACGGTAACATTACTTAATATTGATACTGACGAAGAAGTCACTTACCAAATTGTGGGTGATGATGAAGCTGATATTAAACAAAATCGTATTTCAGTAAACTCACCGATTGCGCGTGGTTTAATTGGTAAAACAGTTGACAGTGAAGTTGAAATTAAAACGCCTGGCGGTGTTGTTGAGTATGAAATTATTGCCGTAGAGCATATTTAATACACATAACTTTGTTATAACTCGAATGAGCAATCAATAAAAAGAGAAGTCTAAACCACTTCTCTTTTTTACATCATTTTTATATGGCGGCTTTAGCGTTAATTTGAAGCCTCTTCTTCTACTTGAGCTAATGGCCAGCCGCCTAAAGTTTGCCACTTATTTACAATATAACAAAATAATTCTGCTGTTTTTTCAGTATCATAGAGAGCTGAATGCGCTTCACTATTGTTAAATTCTATTTGTGCAATTTCACACGCTTTTGCTAATACCGTATGCCCGAGCGCCAGCCCTGATAATGTGGTGGTGTCAAAGCTCACAAAAGGGTGAAAAGGGCTGCGTTTTATGTGGCAACGTTCTACAGCGGCATTTAAAAAGCCAAGATCAAAAGCGGCATTATGTGCAACTACAATCGCTCTTTGACAGCCGGCTAACTTCATTTTTTTACGCACAAACTTAAAAATCTCTTTCAACGCATTTTCTTCTGCTACAGCTCCGCGTAAAGGGTTAAAAGGATCAATGCCAGTAAATTCTAACGCTGCTTTTTCAATATTAGCCCCCTCAAAAGGTTCAATATGAAAATGAATTGTTTCATCAAGTGAGAATAAACCGCTGCTTTCATTTAGGGTGAGAGTTGTTGCTGCAATTTCTAATAAAGCATCGGTTTGAGCATTAAAACCTGCAGTTTCAACGTCAATAACAACAGGAAAGTAGCCGCGAAAGCGTTGCGCGAAAAGTGATTTTTTATTCTGCTCTGTTGAAAGTGTAGTGTTTTTTGGGGTCATTAGTTTGTCAAATATAAAAATATCAATAGGTTAACTATCTCTTAAGTCTAAATTAGGTTATTTAAGCGATAAAATTAGTGGAGGATTATCGCAGCTTTTTGTTTTATACTCAAAAACAGTAAAGTTTTTTTTCTTTTGGCCGATAAAAAGGAAGGCCTTTTTACTTATTAATCTTGCATACTATGAAAAAAATAATTGCTATCGCTGCGTTAGTTTTTACTTCTGCTTATTCACAAGCGGGCATTCGACAGTATGCTGCATCGTTAGAACAATCTCATTGGCAGTTCGCCAAAAAATCTCGCTTGCAATGCGAACTAAAGCATAATATTCCTAACTATGGCCAAGCGCGTTTTTATAGCAAAGCAAGCCGTGAAATGAATATGGAATTTGAGCTAGATATGTTGCGTTTACCTGACACTTATAATTTAGCTGAATTGCGTGCTGTGCCTCCAAGCTGGCGACCAGGTTTAACTGATCGTGTGATCTCAAACTTAAAACTTCACAAACAATTTTCTCCGAGTTTCTCAAAAAAAATAGCATGGACCATGCTAAGCGAATTAGAGCAGGGTATGAACCCAACCTTTTATTATAATGACTGGTATAACGAGAATGATAAAATAGCGGTAGCACTCTCAACCGCACGTTTTCAAAAAGCTTATCAACAGTTTGTTAGTTGTGTGGGTAATTTATTAAATTATAGCTTTGAAGATATTGCTGATACTGTGCTGCGTTATCAATTTGGTAGTGATAAATTAACCAAAGAGTCGCAACGTAAAATAGCGCAAATTACTGAGTATTTAAGCTTAGACCCTGATCTAGAACTGGTATTAATTGATGCTTACACCGACAGTTATGGTGGTCGTGAAACTAACCGGAAAATATCAGAAAAACGAGCAGCTAAAATTAAAAACTATTTAGTGAAAAGTGGGGTTGATGCAAGCCGTATTCGTTCAAAAGGCTATGGTGAAAAACGTCATGTTGCTTCAAACCGTACTGAATTGGGGCGCGCACAAAATAGACGCGTTGTTGTACATTTGGCTAAACCTTAATGAAATCTTTTTGATAACACATTGTTTAACAATTAATAACTAAAAAAAGTTGAATAGGGCTGTAGATTCGCTGTAATCTACAGCCCTATTTTTTAGAGGAACTACTAATCATGCACTATTTACGTTTTGCAGTGTTGTTACTTGTTTTAGCTGCACAATCTGTTTGGGCTAAAGGTAACACTACTGCTTTAGCCGATACTTATACCTATGCTAATTATGATCAAGTCAAAGCCACTCATGTTCATTTAGATTTAAGCGTTGATTTTGATAAAAAACAGCTCACTGGTTTTGCAGAGCTTAAATTAACTTGGTTAACCAATAAAGTGACTCCCATTTACTTAGATACTCGTGATTTGGTGATCAAAAAGATCTACGCCAAAAATGCGCAAGGGCAATGGCAAAAAGCTGATTACAAACTTGCTGAGCGTGATGATGTTTTAGGGGCTAAGTTAACGATTACACCTCATTTTAAAGCTAGTGCTTTACGTATTTATTATCATTCTTTACCACAAGCATCAGGCTTACAATGGTTATCTCCTGAGCAAACGGCAGGTAAAAATCAGCCTTTTATGTTTAGCCAAAATCAGGCTATTCATGCTCGCTCTTGGATCCCTATTCAAGATACACCGAGCGTTCGAGTTACCTACAGTGCCCGTATTCAAACTGATCCTAGTTTATTAGCAGTAATGAGCGCCGATAATGATCCTAATACAGCACGTGATGGCGATTACTTTTTTACCATGCCGCAAGCTATTCCGCCTTATTTAATTGCCATTGGTGTGGGTGATTTACACTTTAAAGCAATGAGCAAGCAAACCGGTGTTTATGCAGAGCGTTATATTTTAGATGCCGCAGTTGCTGAATTTAATGATACCCAAGCCATGATTGATGAATCAGAAAAACTTTTTGGCCCTTACCGCTGGGGACGCTATGATTTATTAATATTACCGCCGAGCTTTCCTTTTGGTGGTATGGAAAATCCAAGACTTTCTTTTATTACACCGACTGTTATTGCTGGCGATAAGAGTTTAGTTAACTTAATTGCACATGAATTAGCACATTCTTGGTCAGGTAATTTGGTTACCAATGAAAGCTGGCGTGATCTATGGTTAAATGAAGGTTTTACCAGTTATGTTGAAAACCGTATTATGGAAGCTGTGTTTGGTCGTGATCGAGCCATTATGGAACAAGCCCTTGATGCGCAAAATCTTAGCTATGAAATTGCTGAGTTACCACCGGGTGATACGCAACTTTATATTGATCTTAAAGGTCGAGATCCTGACGATGCTTTTTCAAGTGTGCCTTATACTAAAGGGCAATTATTTCTGATTTATTTGGAAGAAAAGTTTGGTCGTCAACGTTTTGATGAATTTATTCTCCAGTATTTTAATGATCATGCCTTTCAAAGTTTAGGCACTAAAAACTTTGTTATTTATCTTAAAAAACATTTAACCCATAAATATCCTAATATTGTTTCTGATGCTGAAATTAATGAATGGATTTATGAACAAGGTTTACCTAGTTTTGCTCCTAAACCTACTTCAGATGCGTTCAGTAAAATTGATGATTTAATTGCTGCTTACATGGCCGATGAAATAAATGTAGCGCAATTACCAACGAGTCAATGGACACTGCACGAATGGTTGCATTTTATTAATAACTTACCGGTTACAATCAGTGTAGAAAAAATGGCTGAGTTAGATAAAGCCTTTAACCTAACAAATACATCAAATGCTGAAGTTGCTCATGCGTGGTATTTATTAGCGATTAAAGCAGGTTATAAGGCGGTTTATCCTGCTATGGAGAAATACCTGATTAGCATTGGTCGTCGTAAATTAATTGTACCCTTGTATAAACAACTTGCTGAAACTACACAAGGTATGGCATGGGCGAAGAAAGTTTACCTTAAAGCGCGTCCGGGCTATCATGGCTTAGCACAAGGTACTGTTGATGCTATCTTAAAATAAAACATTTAGTTAAACGTTACCAACATAAAAAAACCAGCACCGCGGCGCTGGTTTTTTTATACTTTACTTGTTTTAACCTGTTTTAGCTTTGGCTCAAAATAACAGCGAAATAACCACTCACTCAAATGAGTTTAACCTTATTGGCTTACTTTTCTTGCTTCGACTAAAACATCTACTTGACGCATTTTATTTTGCTCAGAAATAACCACACGAATATTATTGCTATCACTTGCAAATTTTAACATTAAACGGCCTCGCTTACGTTCTTGCGTTAATATTTCACCGTATTTTTCTTGGTAAAAATGAATCACGTCTTGTTCTGATAATGGTGTAAAGTAATTTACTACCGCAGGATATTCATCATTAAATTGTGCAAATATTCGAGCATTTTCAACAATGGGAATATCAATGTTATCTGTCGTTTGGGCAAATAATGTTGTTGCTAAAAACGTGCTACAACAAAAGATCATGAGTTTTAGTGGTGATTTCATACAAGCTATCCCTAATATGTTCAAATGCTTGACGCTATTGTGCTGATATTTAATGACTAAATCAAGCGCTTGTTAGCCTCTTTCAATAGTGTAAAGATACTCATCGCGATAGTTATCAACCCATAAAGCGGTAGCACCACATATAGCAACAGGCATAACAATTAAATTGATCAATGGTATCATAGCAAAAATAGCGACTGTCATACCAAAACTATAACTTAGCCCTTGACGCTGTTTTAAACTATTTTTCATTTCATCAAAAGCGACTTTATGGTTATCAAAGGGGTAATCTTCATATTGAATAGCCATCATCCATGCGGTAAATAAAAACCAAATAATTTGTCCAATCACAGGCAAGACCAACATTAGAATAAAAAAGCCAATGGCACGCGGCAGATAATAAATCAGCTTTCGCCATTCTCGGTGTAAGGTACGAGGAATATCTTTAATTACATCTAAAAAGCCACCACTAGGGTTGGGAGTGCCTGTTAAAATTGCTTCAATCTTTTCTGACAATAAACCATTAAAGGGGGCTGCAATCCAATTAGCAATCGTACTAAAGAGGAATGAAAAAAGAATTAATACGGTAACCACCATAAAAGGCCATAGTACAAAAGTGAGCCACTTAAAACCATCCCATAACCAATTTTCTAGCACTGCCATATAGTGATCAAGCTGTAGAAACATAAAATAAAAGGCAATGATAAAGAGAAGAATATTGACAGTTAAAGGAATAAATACAAAGCGTCTGATGCCTTTTAAGCGGATCAGCTCAAAGCCTTTAATGAAATAACCCGCACCACTAAGTTTTATTGAAGATTGTTGCATACACGTTAAGGCTAAAGAAAATAATAGTGAAGTATAAAAGTAATTAACGGGGTTGGATAGAGCATAAGTGTTACAAAATACTAAATTTTTTGCTAGAGTCGCCTTTAGCAAAATAAATACTTTAACTTTCGGAAATCAATGCGCCTAAAACAAATAAAATTAGCAGGCTTTAAATCATTTGTTGACGCGACAAAAATTCCTTTTAAACAACAAATGACAGCTATTGTTGGCCCTAACGGTTGTGGTAAATCAAATATTATTGATGCCGTACGTTGGGTTTTAGGCGAAAGCTCGGCTAAGAATTTGCGTGGCGATGCCATGACTGATGTAATTTTTAATGGTTCATCAAGTCGTAAGCCTATTGGGCAAGCTAGCGTTGAACTAGTTTTTGAAAATACTCAAGGAAAATTACAAGGCAGTTTGGCTGATCGTAACGAAGTATCAATTCGTCGAGTGGTTACACGCGATGCTACTAGCACTTATTACCTTAATGGCAGTAAGTGTCGCCGCCGTGATATTACTGATATTTTTTTAGGTACAGGTCTTGGCCCACGTAGCTATGCCATTATAGAACAAGGTACTATTTCACGTTTAATTGAGTCTAAGCCGCAAGAGCTAC
Source organism: Alteromonadaceae bacterium (assembly GCA_015487235.1). Classification (GTDB taxonomy): domain Bacteria; phylum Pseudomonadota; class Gammaproteobacteria; order Enterobacterales; family Alteromonadaceae. Next base: position 6,823 of record WFQC01000035.1, on the reverse strand, counting down.
GGGTTTTTATTGAAGAGGCGGCGGGTATTTCAAAATACAAAGAAAAGCGCCGAGAAACTGAAAATAGAATTCGTCATACCCGCGAAAATCTTGAACGCCTTACCGATATTATTGCAGAGCTAACGCATCAAATTGATAAACTGCATCAACAAGCCGAAGCGGCAAAGCGTTTTAAAACACTCAAAACTCGCGAGCGAAAATATAAAGCAGAATTAGCGGCTATGCGCTGGCAGCAGTTTGAACAAAAATCTCAACACTACTTGCAACAAATGAAATCGGTACAGCTGCGTATTGAAAAGTTAGTTATGCAGCAACGTCAAACTGAACTTGATATAGTTAAAACACAAGAAAGTAGCCGAGATAGTTCAGAAAAGGCAGCTGAATACCAACAACAAAAGTTAAAGCTTAGCAATGATATCACTCGTTTAGAGCAAAATATTAAACATAAAAAACAGCAACAGTTAGCACAACAGCAGCAGTTAACTCTACTTACGCAAGAACAGCAGTCACTAGAACAATTATTAACACAAGAAAAACAGCACTATCAACAGTTCAGTGAACAATTACAAGCGCAGCAACCCGAATTAGAAATAGTGGCTTTGCAATTAGAACAAAGCCAGCTTAGTTTGCAAGATCAGCAAGAAGGGTTACAACAATGTTTACAACAGTGGCAACAAGTGAACGAAAACATAGGTCAATATCAAGCATTATTAGCAAGCCTAGATGCCAAATTACAGGCACAACAACAAGCACTAGAGCAAGCTGAAAAAGCACTTGAAAAAAGTACCGCAGAGCTCGAGCAATTTCAGCCAGAAAATGAACAAGAAAAAGCAGCACTATTGGCTAATATTGAGCTATTAAAACAACAGCAATGTGCTAAAAAAGCTGAGCAAGAAAAATTAGCTCAAAAGCTTACCCTTGAACAAGACAAATACAATGCCGTGCAAACTCAGCACTATAAGCAAAAAGCGCAATTACAGGCATTAACAGCACAGTTAAGTCAACTTGAATTGCAGCAGAAAAAACAACCTGACTGGTATAAAAATCAACAACACTTTATACAGCAAAAAATTAAAATCAATGTAGAGCAACAAGCTTTTGAACATATTGTAATTAATGAAAAGTGGCAAAAGGCTTTAACGAGTATTTTAGGTTATTGGTTAAATGCCGGTGTGATTGAGGATTTTACTGAATTGTTCGCCTATTCATCATTACCTGAGACTTTGCTGTTGATCAAACCCTCAAATGCAGTTGAGTCTATCACTAAAGGCACACTCGCCGAGCAATTACAGCTTGAAAAAATGCATAATGCAGCCGTTTTTTTACCCCAGTTAAATAAAATTTATTGTGCTGAAAACTTAACGCAAGCGCAACAAATGTTAACTCAATTAGCAGCAGATGAAAGTATTGTTTGTGCTGATGGTACTTGGCTTAGCCCATATTTTTTCAGAAAAGGCACTATAGATATACAAGAAGATGTTTTACAACGACAAACCCAAATAGAGCAACTTAAGGCAGAAACCAAAGAACTGAGTAATGTTATTGAAAAAGAAGCGGCTAATTTGCGCGAAATTAAAGCGCGAATTACAGGTTATACACAAGCGCATGAGATAGTTACACAAGCCTTATCACAAAATTTAGCTGAGTTTCAGCAACAACAACAGCAGTTAGCGCTTATTGAACAAGCCGCGCAGCATAATCGGCAACAACTAGCGCAACTACAAATGCGTCAAGCACAAGACGAAGCTAATGTACAACACCAACAACAGCAGCTTAAGCTCTTACAGGAGCAATTGGCTCAATTACAACAAGAGCATCAAGTCAGTGATGAAAATAATTTAGCATTATTAAGTGATAAAAAAGAGCGACTACAGCAAGAAACTTTAACGTTGCAATCAATGGTTCAACAATTTCAACAACAATATCATCAACTTTCTTTAGCTGTGGAAAAGGCAACGTTGAGCCAAGAAAATAGTCAAGAAAAAATCAGCCAAACGCAACAGCAATTGATGCGCTTAACTGAAAAAATTAATGAGTTGGCGCAAGATCATGACAATAAAGATACGTTAGAAAGTGAAACTGCCCAGCTTCAGCAATTATTAACGCAAATGTCTGAACTTGAACAAAAATTAACAAGAAAACAAAGCAGTTTAGCCAAAGCACAAGGCCACATTGAGCAACTACAACAACGAAAAACACAGTTGTTAACCGATATTGATACGCTCAAAACTACGGTAAACCAGCATTATCTAGACAGTGAAAATTATCAATTACGGGCGCAAGGCGCTTTAGAGCAATTGGATGAAATGCAACAAAACCTTGATGATGTTTTGGCTAATATGCCAAAAGAAGCCAAAGAAACGACATGGCAAGGGCAAATTTCACGTATTAGTAAAGAAATAGCTCAACTTGGGGCTATTAATTTAGCGGCTATTGATGAGTATGAACAAGAATTAACGCGTAAAAGCTTTTTAGATCAACAGTATCAAGATTTAACAGCGGCAATAGCCACACTTGAAAATGCCATTGCCAAAATAGATCGACAAACAAGGCAGAAATTTAAAGCTACCTTTGAGCAAATTAATGATGATTTTAAACAGCTATTTCCTCATGTTTTTGGTGGTGGAAGTGCGTATTTAGCCTTAACAGGTGATGACTTATTAGAAACAGGCGTTACAATTATGGCAAGACCACCGGGCAAAAAAAATAGTACAATACATTTATTATCAGGTGGAGAAAAAGCGTTAACCGCATTATCATTGGTGTTTGCTATTTTTAGGCTAAACCCTGCGCCTTTTTGTATGTTGGATGAAGTTGATGCGCCGTTAGATGATGCAAATGTAGTGCGTTTTTGTAATTTAGTACGAGAAATGTCTCAAAGCGTGCAGTTTATTTATATAAGCCATAATAAAATCGCAATGGAAATGGCATCGCATTTAACGGGTGTTACCATGTTTGAACCTGGTGTTTCGCGTATGGTTGCTGTTGATATTGACGAGGCGATTGCGATGGCAGAAATGTCCGCTTAAGTTAGTTAATCGACTTTAATCAACGTAAAGATAATAACGTAAAATAATAATAACCAACCAAGTCAGAATAAGTAATGAGTAGGCTGAGTAATGGAAGAAAGTTTTAGAAATACCTTAATTATCATCAGTGCCATTATTATTGGTGCTATTTTTGTGCATGGCCTGTGGTCTATTCGCAAAAATAAAAATCCTTATAAACTAAAAGCAAAACCACACAATTTAGCTGATTTTGATGAGCAAAACACCGTAACAACTGATAAAAAAGTAGATACATCAGGCTTTGATCAAGACGGTATTGGTCAAGTAAAAGTAGTACGTACTGCAGAAAACACATCGACCACAATCGCTAATGCTATCCATGATAGCCAGCTTAGCGAAAGTAATATTCAATATGAGAATGATGCCTTTGAAGATCAAAGTACAAACCAAACGCAAGAAAATATCGGGTTATTAGACTCATCACTAGAGCCGTCACAAGGTCGGGTTGAACCCACCGTTGGAGAAGACTTAAGCCCTGAACTTATTCTTGAAACCCCTGATACCGCGGAGCAAGTACAAACGGTTGGAAAAGAAAAAAGTGTGTATAGCGATCCTGTTTCACAACCTAAACCACAACCAAGAAAAAGAGTCAGTAAGAAACCAACGAAAGCTGAGCTAAAACGTAACCAAATGGAAATAAATTTTGGAGACACTGACACTATTGACAATACTGAATCAAACGCTAAACATACTGAGAGTGACCCGATAGAGCCTGAAGTGCTTGCTATTTCAGTTATTGCTCCGCAAGGGCAAATTATTTCCGGAGCCGCTTTATTACCTACATTACTGACTTTAGGTATGAAATATGGTGATATGAATATTTTTCATCGTCATCAAGACAATGCTGGAAATGGTAAAGTCACTTTTAGTTTAGCTAACGCGTTAAATCCCGGTACTTTTGACCTTGATAATATGGAAAGCTTTGTAACCCAAGGTGTTAGCTTATTTATGACTTTACCTAATGCCGGTAATGCTTTTGAAGTGTTTGATCAAATGTTATTGGCTGCCAAACAAATAGCTAATGAATTTAATGCCCAGTTGCTTGATGATAAACGCAGTGTATTAACTAAACAAACCGAACAGCATTATATTAGCCGCATACGAGAATTTGAACGTAAAAGCCGTATTGCCGCTCTTTAACTTATACTCTTGAGTGATATTTTTGATGTCAGAACAACTTGCCGCTGATCGCATTGATCAGCTTATCGATCTTATAAACCAATACAATTACCAGTATTATGTATTAGACCAACCTAGTGTGCCTGATGCAGAGTATGATCGTTTAATGCGTGAACTTATTGCACTTGAACAACAATATCCGCAACTAAAGCGGCTTGATTCGCCAAGCCAAAAAGTAGGCGGAGAAGCCTTAATAAACTTTAGCCAAGTAAAACATGAAATACCTATGTTATCGCTTGATAATGTTTTTTCACAAGACGAATGGCATGCTTTTGTAAAACGTATCGAAGAACGTTTAGGTACTACCGACTTTAATTTTTGTGCAGAGCCTAAATTAGATGGCTTAGCGGTAAGTTTACGTTATGAGCAGGGCATTTTAGTACAAGCGGCTACTCGTGGTGATGGCAGTGTTGGAGAAAATATTACTGAAAACATTCGTACTATAAAATCAATTCCTCTGAAATTATTAGGGAATGATTACCCTGATATTTTAGAAGTACGTGGTGAAGTATTTATGCCAAAAGCCAGTTTTGAGCGTTTAAATGCTCAAGCGTTGAAAAAAGGCGAAAAGCCATTTGCTAATCCGCGTAATGCGGCAGCGGGTAGTTTACGACAACTAGACTCTAAAATAACCGCACAGCGGCAATTAGCTTTTTATGTTTATGGTTTAGGATTGGTTAACGATGAAAGCTGGCTAGAAAGCTCTCATTTTAAACGCTTAGAGCAACTTAAAACATTGGGTTTACCTATGTGCCCTGAAGTTAAATTACTCGCGCACTCCTCGCTTGATAATTGCCAACCATGCCTTAATTTTTATCAAGATATTTTAGCCAAACGAGAGCAATTGAGTTACGAAATTGATGGTACAGTATTTAAAGTTGACGATATAAAGCAGCAAGAAAAATTAGGCTTTGTTGCACGCGCACCACGTTGGGCTATTGCCTATAAATTTCCCGCTCAAGAAGAATTAACCCTTTTAGAAGACGTTGAATTTCAAGTAGGGCGCACAGGGGCAATAACACCAGTGGCTCGTTTACAACCCGTGTTTGTTGGTGGTGTAACGGTGAGTAATGCCACCTTACATAACCAAGATGAAATTGAACGCTTAGGGCTGAAAATTGGTGATACCGTGGTTATTCGCCGTGCTGGCGATGTTATTCCACAAATTGTGAGCGTTGTTATTGAACGTCGTCCTGACAATGCTAAAAATATTGTTTTTCCTCAACAATGCCCCGTATGTCAGTCACCTGTTGCTAAAGCCGAAGGCGAAGCCGTATTACGTTGCACAGCTGGTTTATACTGCCCCGCACAACGAAAAGAAGCCATTAAGCATTTTGCTTCTCGTAAAGCCCATAATATTGAGGGTTTAGGTGACAAACTTGTTGAACAACTTGTTGACGAAGGTTTAATTAATACACCTGCTGATTTATTTAAACTAAGCGAAATTGATATCAGTACAATGGAGCGTATGGGGCAAAAATCAGCACAAAACTTGTTAAAAGCCCTTGAAAAGGCAAAACAAACCTCGTTAGCTAAATTTATTTATGCGCTAGGTATTCGAGAGGTAGGTGAAGCAACAGCCAATAACTTAGCGAATCATTTTCTAACCCTTGAGGCCTTAAAAAAGGCAGATGAAAGTGCATTACAACAGGTTGATGATGTGGGTGAAGTGGTGGCTAAAAATATCGTTAACTTTTTTAAAGAAGCACATAATATTGCTGTGGTTAATGAGCTTGAGGCTATTATGTCTTGGCCTGATATAACACCAAAATCAAAAGATGAACAACCATTAGCGGGTAAGGTTTTTGTACTTACGGGAACGCTTAATCAAATGAGTCGTAGTGAAGCAAAAGCGGCACTGCAAGCTTTAGGCGCCAAAGTGTCAGGTAGTGTTTCAGCTAAAACTAATTATGTTGTAGCAGGTGAAAAAGCAGGTTCAAAGTTAACTAAAGCGCAAGATCTCGGTATTGAAATATTAAGCGAAGATGAACTATTGACCCTATTAGCAAGTTATCAAAATGGCAATTAAAATGAATAAAAAAATGAATATTAAGCCTCTTTTTTTAAAGGTTATCATTACCTTATTTATTGGCTTAATTAGCATTACAGGGGTTAATGCTAATAGTGTTGACAAGATGCAAGAAAAACACCTTGTTGCCAAAATAAGTGAATTAAAAGACAGCAGTGGTTTAGTGTATGTTGGTGCTGTAATTAACCGAGCAGATATTAGTGTTTATTTGCAAAAAATGAAGTCGGTGGTTGATAATAACGAATTTTATCAACAGCTACGTGCTAATCAAGCAAGTCGAGATCAGCAAACTTTTCATGTAACGTTAATTAACCCTTATGAATATCAAACACTTAACAAGCCTGTTAAGTTTGGGCAAAGCATTCGTTTAACCTTACAAGGTTTAGGGCGCGTGCAAAAAAACACTTCGGTAAATGATAAAAGCCAACCCGCAACGGCTGTATTACAGCAAAGTTACTTTGTTGTGGTAAGCTCTGCTGATGGACAATATTTTCGCCAACAATATTTATTAAAACCTAAAGATTTTCATATTACCTTAGGTTTTAAT
>WFQC01000034.1 GCA_015487235.1 Alteromonadaceae bacterium | reverse complement strand
GGGTGTTATATAATTCTTCATATAACCATGAATTTTTATAGCTTTCGGTAAATTCAGTAAGTTCTTTGCCCCCTTCATCACCATTAGCTAATGCTTTAGCAATAGTTTCAGCAGCTAACATGCCTGATTTCATCGCAGTATGATTGCCTTTAATTTTAGCAAAGTTAATAGTGCCCGCATCACAACCAACTAACAAAGCTCCTGGCATTGTCATTTTAGGTAATGAGTTAAAGCCACCTTTTGCCATGGCTCTTGCACCATAAGCTACACGTTTACCGCCTTCAAGGTATTGGCTAATGGTCGGATGATGCTTGTAACGCTGAAATTCATCAAAAGGGCTTAAATGTGGGTTGCTATAATTTAAATCAACAATTAAGCCAACAAATACTTGGTTATTCTCAGCATGGTATAAATAACCACCACCACCTGTATGTTTGTCTAACGGCCACCCCGCAGTATGTACAACCAAGCCTTCTTGATGTTTAGCCGGGTCAATATCCCAAATTTCTTTAAAACCAATACCATAATGTTGCGGTGACTTATCATCATCTAAATTAAAATGTTTGATTAATTCTTTACCTAAATGCCCTCGGCAACCTTCAGCAAAAATCGTATATTTTGCTTTTAACTCCATGCCAGGCATAAACGAGTCTTTGGGCTGACCATTGGCATCTAAGCCCATGTCGCCAGTAATAATACCGCCAACACTACCATCTTCATTATAAATAACTTCTTGAGCAGGAAAGCCCGGAAATATCTCTACGCCCATTTGTTCAGCTTGTTCAGCTAACCAACGGCAAATATTTCCCATACTAACAATGTAATTACCTTCATTGTGCATTGTTTTAGGTACACCAAAACCAGGTAATTTAAGCCCTTTATGCTCATTATTAAGTAAATAAATATCATCACCAACAACAGGCGTATTTAGTGGCGCACCTTTTTCTTTCCAATCAGGGAATAACTCATTTAATGCTCTTGGCTCAAAAACTGCGCCTGATAGTATATGAGCTCCTACTTCTGAGCCTTTTTCGACAACACAGACCATTAACTCTTGATTATTCTCTTGAGCTAATTGCATTAATCGACAAGCACTCGCAAGACCTGATGGACCAGCACCAACGATGACTACATCAAACTCCATTGATTCTCGTTCCATGTTATTCCCCCTTAAAAAATTTGACTTAGCGCAGTTTTAACGCATCTAAGATATGAATTCAAACACTTGTTTGATATTATCAGTTATTATATAAATTAAAAAGCATAAAACAATACTATCATTAGCATAGCATTGATTTGTTTTTTGCTATTTTGCTTTTTTGATAAAGGCCAAAAGAAAATTATTTTTACTGAAATTTGCTCAACTTCAGATTGACCTTTACGTAAACAATGAGTAGGATTTCGAGCTATTACTCGAATAATATAACTGTTAAAATTCAATTAGCCTTAATTTAAGTCTTTATAAACAAGTGCTAAGCTGAATTTTACTACAAACATGCACAACCAAATAGAGGCGATGATGAAAGTATTAGTCCCGATAAAACGAGTTATTGACTATAACGTCAAAGTTCGTGTTAAACCAGATAATTCAGACGTTGATTTAGCTAACGTAAAAATGGCTATCAACCCATTTTGTGAAATCGCTGTTGAAGAAGCTGTTCGCTTAAAAGAAGCGGGTATTGCAACAGAAGTCGTAGCCGTTTCAATTGGTGATAAATCTTGCCAAGAACAATTACGTACTGCACTTGCTTTAGGTGCAGATCGCGCTATTCAAATTGATACATCAGAAACACTTGATGCATTAAATATTGCTAAGCTTTTACAAAAGGTAGTTGAAGAAGAAGCGCCTCAACTTGTTATTTTAGGTAAGCAGTCAATAGACAGCGACAACAACCAAACTGGTCAAATGCTTGCTGCATTAACCAATATGCCTCAAGGTACCTTTGCTTCAGAAGTAAAAGTTGAAGACAATAAAGTGAAAGTTACTCGTGAAATTGACGGTGGCTTACAAACACTTTTACTTGATATGCCTGCCGTAGTAACTACTGATTTACGCTTGAATGAGCCTCGTTATGCATCACTGCCTAACATTATGAAAGCTAAACGTAAGCCATTAGCCGTAAAAAATGCAGCTGATTTCGGTATTGATTTACGTCCTCGTACTAAACTCATCAAGGTTACACCACCAGCAGAACGTCAAGCCGGTATCATTGTAGAAACAATAGATGAATTAGTTGAAAAGTTAAAAAATGAAGCGAAGGTGATCTCATGAGCGTTTTAGTCTATGCCGAACACGATAATAAAAGTTTAAAAGCTGAAACTTTAAAAACCGTTGCCGCCGCTCAAGCAATGGGTGGTGATATTACGCTATTAGTTGCAGGTCATCAGTGCCAAGCGGTTGCTGAAGAAGCCGCTAAAGTAAATGGCGTAACTAAAGTATTAGTTGCCGACAATGCAGCTTACGAGCATCAATTAGCTGAAAATGTTAGCTTGTTGGTAGTTGAATTAGCAAGCAATTATGATCATATCGTTGCAACAGCCTTATCAATAGGCAAAAACTTTATGCCTCGCGTTGCAGCATTATTAGATGTTGCTCAAATTTCTGACATTATTGCTGTAGAAAGTAGCGACACTTTTGTTCGTCCTATTTACGCAGGTAATGCCATTGCAACAGTACAAAGTTTAGATGAGAAAAAAGTTGTTACCGTGCGTGCAACAGGTTTCGATGCAGTTGCAACAGATGGTAATGCCACAATTGAAGCCATTGATATTGTAAAAGATGCGGGTATTTCAACACATGTTTGTGATGAATTAACTGAATCAGAACGTCCTGACTTAGGTGCCGCTCGTGTAGTTATTTCAGGTGGTCGTGGTATGCAAAATGGCGATAACTTTAAATTACTTGAAGGTATTGCTGACAAACTAGGTGCAGCTATCGGTGCTTCTCGTGCCGCAGTTGACGCAGGCTTTGTACCGAACGATATGCAAGTGGGTCAAACAGGTAAAATTGTAGCACCTGACTTATACATCGCTGTTGGTATTAGTGGTGCAATTCAACATTTAGCGGGTATGAAAGACTCTAAAGTGATTGTAGCGATTAACAAAGATCCAGAAGCGCCTATTTTCCAAGTAGCCGACTATGGTATTGTAGCTGACTTATTCGATGCTTTACCTGAATTAGAAAGCAAACTATAGTAATAACCGAGTGATCCTTTGTATAATAAAGCCACTGTTAACAGTGGCTTTATTTTTTTGGGTATGTGAATGAAAAAAAACTTTTCAAGTTTAAGCGATCTTGCCAGTGCTTTGGGTAAAAATACTGATGTTCAGGCTGATATGACACCAACTACAGCGTCAAATAGTAATGATTCATTAGTTTATTCTACCGACAAAGGGCGAATTAAAACAACATCAACCCCCGCTGTAACCCCTTCAGATGGTTATGCGAGAGTACGTAGAGAAACCAAAGGCAGAAAAGGCAAAGGGGTTATTACTATATCAGGTTTAGGACTACCCGCTGATAAATTAAAAAAATTAGCCAGTAAATTAAAGAAAACTTGTGGCAGTGGTGGTAGTGTTGTAGAGCAAACAATAGAAATACAAGGAGACAAGCGCGAACTAATTAAACAAGTTTTAGAAAAGGAAGGCTTCAAAGTTAAATTTGTTGGCGGCTAATACCTCCGAGTTCAACAGAGAAAAGACATGGCAAAAAAATCTGCATTAAATAAGTTACTCGATGAGCATCAGCAATTAGTACATACAGAAAACGTTAAAGTGGTTTCTCATGTACAACGCGAAGAAGATGACTGGTATATCAATACGATTATGCTGGAAAATATTGATGTACCTTTTAAATATAAGCGAAAAAAACTTTATAAGTCATTAAATGGTCAGCGTGTTAATGTTACTTATTATCCTGAAACAGAATCGATCGCTGGTTTTGATATGGAAATAATGAAGATTGTGCGTATCAAAGTTAACTAGACGATTTTAATATAAAAACATCAAACAACCTAATATTAAACTATAAAAACACATCAAACGAAGGTTTTTTAACCTATTTCTTAAACAAAGCTTGACGAAAACGCAATCATCCAACATAAATATACTATTGGCTAAAAGCAGTAAAGTCGATCTAGATCAATAAAAAGTAAAAAAACGATAATAATTTTATGCGGGGATCGCAGGAGAAACAAAATGATACTAAATCATATCTGGGGCTTATACGCTCATCCAAAAGAAGAGTGGCAGTCGATTGAAAAGCGCCATGAAAGCATGGTCTATAGCTTAGTGCATATTTTAACTATTGCATTAATACCCGCAATATGTGGTTATTATGCCGCTGCACACATTGGTTGGACAATTGGTTCAGGAGAGCCCATTTTATTGAATCAATCAAGTGCTATGATGATGGCGGTAGCGATGTATTTTGCACTGATTATTGGCGTTTTTGCACTAGCTTATTTAATTCATTGGATGGCGATAACATTTGACTCAACACCAAGTTTTACCCAATCATTAGAGCTAGCTGCCTATGCGTCTACACCGGTATTAATGGTTGGTATTACCGTACTGTATCCAGTATTGTGGTTTGTAGCAGTTGCCGGGATCATCGCAATTTGTTACTCCATTTATCTCTTGTATTCAGGTGTACCCATTATGATGAATATTCCTGAAGATAAGGGCTTTATCTATTCAAGCTCAGTAGTCACTTGTGGATTGATCTTAATAGTAGTGATTCTTGCAGCTACCGCGATGTTTTGGACTATGGGGTTTGCGCCTGAGCATCTGTGAACCCTAATACACAATTAACAGACCAAAACTAATAGACCAACAGCACAAAAGTACCAACGAATAAAAGCAATAAAGGCACTATAACAGTGCCTTTATCATTTATATGAGAGGTTATGTAATGGTAATGCTATTCCGCATCATCATTATGTAAATCAATATTAGAATCTGCATTAGCATCAGACTTATCTTTAATATTATCACTGCGTGATGCATCAAGCTTTTCTAAATAGTGCTGATCGATATCATTAGTTATATAGTTACCGTCAAATACTGAGGTTTCAAAGGCCTTGATATCATGATTACCTTCACCTACAGCCGCAACTAAATCATCAATGGTTTGATAAATTAATTTATCTGCACCAATTAAATCACAAATATCATCAAGCTCTCGTCCATGAGCAATTAATTCATTCGCACTTGGCATATCAATACCATAAACATTTGGAAACCTAATTTCTGGTGCCGCAGAGGCAAAATAAACTTTTTTAGCGCCAGCACTGCGAGCCATATCAATAATTTGTTCAGACGTAGTACCACGCACGATAGAATCATCAACTAAAAGTACATTTTTACCATAAAATTCAGTATTAATGGCATTCAGTTTTCGGCGTACTGATTTTTTACGTTCTGCCTGCCCCGGCATAATAAAAGTACGACCAATATAGCGATTTTTAACAAAACCTTGACGATAAGGTAAGTCTAAATGTTTAGCAATTTGTAAAGCTATATCACACGAGGTTTCAGGAATCGGGATCACCACGTCAATATCTAAATCTTCCCACTCTTTTGCTATTTTAGCGCCTAATTTTTTACCCATTTCAACCCGAGAAGCGTAAACCGAAATCTTATCAATAGTAGAATCTGGGCGAGCAAAGTAAACATACTCAAAAATACAAGGGCTATAATGAGGATTATCTGAACATTGACGACTATAAAGTTGACCGTCTTCACTAAAATAAATAGCCTCTCCTGGAGCCACATCACGCACAAATTCAAAGTCACAGGCATCTAAAGCAACAGACTCTGAAGCAACCATATATTCAACACCGCTTGCGGTCTCTCGTTTACCAAACACCATTGGACGAATACCATTAGGGTCACGAAAAGCGATCAGACCGTGGCCAATCACTAAAGCTACCGTAGCATAAGCACCTCGAACACGTTGATGTACTTTGGTGATAGCGTCAAAAATATTATCAGGCGTTAATGATAAACTGTCTATTTCTTGTAATTCATACGCCAGAATATTAAGCAATAACTCAGAATCTGATGTGGTATTGACATGACGACGCGCTTTTTTAAATAACCACTGCCCTAATTCTTCAGCATTGGTTAAGTTGCCATTGTGTGCTAATGAAATACCAAAAGGTGAGTTAGCATAAAAGGGTTGTGCTTCTGACGAACTTGAGGTTCCTGCTGTTGGATAACGCACATGCCCTATACCAATATTTCCTTGCAAACGTAGCATGTGGCGTGTATGAAAAACATCTTTAACTAAGCCATTAGCTTTACGTAAACGAAACTTGTTGTCTTCTATGGTTACAATACCCGCGGCATCTTGCCCGCGGTGTTGTAGCACAGTTAAGCCGTCATATAAGGCTTGTCCCACTGGCGACGTTCCAACAATACCAACAATACCACACATATAATCTTGTCTCCGCTTACGCTTATTGGTTTAAAAAACTTGATGATTGTTTTAAGTATTCAAAAAACCATTCAATCACGATTGTAAATTCAGGAATTAATTTAGAGGCTTGCCACCATTGGCTGTCGGCCGCAGGCGTAAAAGCATCTAAAAAGAATAAAATGGCACTCACAACTAAAACGCCTCGTAATGCACCAAAGGCTAAACCGATCACTCTATCGGTACCTGAGAGCCCTGTTTTGGTAACTAATTGTGCAATAAGGTAATTTACCATGGCACCAATAATAAGGGTGGAAATAAAGAGAATAGCAACGGCTGCGGCATTACGTAAAAAAGGATCAGAAATGTTGGTAAGTAAACTGGCCAGATTGGTGTAGAAAGTACTAGCAACGAAAAAAGCACCAACCCAGATCACGAGTGAAATAGCTTCTTTAACAAAACCGCGGATCAAGCTGATCAGTGTTGATATGCCAATAACCGCCAAAATGGCGTAATCTATCCAAATCATAAAAAATTAACTCATTGATTAGTGGCGCGCATTCTACCAGAATGGTTATTAAATCACTATTTTTTTTGGCAACTCTTAGCAAAACAAATAAAAACAGAATAGCATAAAAAGATAAAAAGGCTGTAAAAACAGCCTTTTATATAAAACTTATGATGAGTATAACGCGTTAGTTCTTCAAATTAAATGTTATCAGATAACGCTATTATTACTTTAAGCTAATCGTGGTATGTACCGCTTGTCCATCTTGATGATCAGGTTCAAACCATCGCGCTGTAACACTCTTTGTTTGTGTCCAGAAGCTAATCACTTGCTTACCATTTGGTCCTAAATCACCTAACTTTGAAGCTCTTGAGCCCGTAAAGCTAAAGAAAGCCACCGGTACAGGAATAGGAACATTAATACCGATTTGCCCCACATCTATTTCATTTTCAAATTTACGTGCCACCCAACCCGATGAAGTAAAAATAGAAGTACCATTGCCATTAGGGTTAGCATTAATAATATCAATAGCTTCTTCGAGTGTTTCAGCTTCAAGTACACATAAAGCTGGGCCAAAAATTTCTTGCTTATAAATATCCATATCGGTAGTTACATTGCTGAACATAGTAGGACCAACAAAATTACCGTTTGGATAACCTTCTACTTTACAGTGACGACCGTCAACAAGTAACGTTGCCCCTTGCTCAACGCCTGAATCAAGTAGCTTAATAATGCGCGCTTTAGCTTGTGGTGAAACGACAGGGCCTAAATCAGCATCACGTTGAATACCAGGCCCAACTTTTAACTTTTTAGCTCTTTCTGCGATCTCTGGCAACCAGTTACGTGCTTCACCCACTAAAATAGTAACAGGGTTTGCCATACAACGTTGACCCGCTGCACCAAATGCAGAACCTAATAAATCATTAATGGCTCTATCTTTATTCGCATCAGGCATAATAACCATGTGGTTTTTTGCCCCCATCATACACTGTGCACGTTTACCATGTTTAGCTGCATGATTATAAATATGCGTACCAACAGGCGTAGAACCTATAAATGAAACCGCTTTTACTTCTTCTGCTTCAATAAGTTGGTTAACCACATCAGGGCCACCATGCACAACATTAAGTACACCAGCAGGAACCCCTGCTTCAAGCGCCAATTCAACCATGCGAATAGTCGAAGAAGGATCTTGCTCTGACGGTTTTAATACAAAAGTATTACCACAAGCAATTGCAGGAGGAAACATAAAAGCGGCAAGCATTAATGGAAAGTTAAATGCGGTGATCCCAACGCCAACACCTAAAGGTTTATTCAGGGTATAAACATCAACTCCCGTTGCCGCATTATTTGCCATTTCACCTAATTGTAAGCGCGTGATCGCGCAGGCATTCTCAATGGCTTCTAATGCACGCCCTACTTCACCTTCTGCATCAGGTAAAGTTTTACCATGTTCTAAAGTCACTAATTCAGCCAGCTCTTGCGTATGTTCACGAATTAATGCTTGTAAGTTAAACATAATACGCATGCGATTAGTTAATGATACCTTTGACCATGTTTTAAACGCTTTTTGCGCCGAAGCGACTGCCGCTGCCACTTCTTCTTTCGTTGCCATTGGCACACGTGCAACCACTTCTTGTGTTGCTGGGTTTAAAACATCTAGCCATTGTGTTGATTTAGACTGTACTTTTTTCCCATCAATAATTAATGGAATTTCACGAATTGTCATTTGTAATTCCCCTTCCCCATAAATAAAAAACTATTGCCAATAAAGTAGGCGTTAACGCTATGAAGAACAATAGGCAAAAATGCAATATACATTGTATTTTTACAAGACAATCAACAAAAGAGCTGTTAAATTACCCTAATGAATTGGGATGATATTAAAATTTTTCTAGAAGTTGTTCGCACAGAGCGTTTGTCTGAGGCGGCTAAACGCCTGAGTGTTGATGCTTCAACCATTTCTCGACGTCTTCACAAGTTAGAAGAAAGCTTATCAACAAAACTGTTTGAACGCACAGTTGAAGGCCATATTTTAACTAAAGATGGTAAACGGCTGCTAAATTTTGCAAGTCAAATGGAGCAAAATGCACAAAATGCGTTTGAGGTGATAAAAAGCCATAACCGAGATAACGCAGGTTGCGTTCGTATTGGGGTTACAGAAGCTTTTGGTAATTTTTTTATTGCCCCTAATTTACGTAAACTACAACAAGAATTTCCACTAATTCAAATAGATCTACTGCCTTTTTCACGGTTTGTAAAAATCAGCAGAAATGAAGCCGATATTGCTATTGCTGTTGAAAAACCTAAAGGCACGTCAATGATTGTTACTAAATTATGTGATTATAAGCTACAGCTATATGCCCAAAAAGATTATTGTCAACAATTTGCACACCCCATAGCACTAGCTCAACTGAATGAACACCCTTGGGTAAGTTATGTCGATAATTTATTATTCACAGAGCAACTCGCTTATTTAAAAGAAGTTTTTGCTACCCAAGTTAGCCAACCCATTACGCCCGTTTTTAGAAGTACGAGTATTATAGGGCAGTATAATGCGATAAAAAGCGGCTTAGGTATTGGCATATTGCCTTGTTTTTTGGCCGAGCAAGATAAAAGCCTAGTAAAACTTTGCGCTCATGATATCAGTATTATTCGCAGTTTTTACTTGGTTACTCACCCTGAAAGTAAACGCTTATCGCACGTGTCAACCGTTTGGAATTATTTAAAAAAAATAACGCAAGCTAAAGCAGCGTTATTAATGGCTGAAAACGACTAAGCTCGTGGTATGTTAATGCCTTAACTTCACATCGACATGCTTAACTTTTAGATTAACACCAGCCGTTAATAAGGTTTGATAAAAGTCGTATTCGTGACAATTAGCTACTTGCTTACAAACAATAATATATTTTAATATCGCGGGCTTATGACTTTGTAAAGACGCTTGTAATAACCAGTATAAGCTCTGTTCAAGGTTTTTATCGATAAAATCATTATTAAGATAAAGCTCTGCAAGAGCAACCTGTCCTTGAGGGTAGCCCAAGGTAGCTGAAGCCAAAAGTTGCTCAAAAGCCTGCGATAAGTTCACTTCAAGGTAACGATTACGCAGCAAATCAATACCCGCTAAGTATTCTTTCTTACCAAGCACAAACAAGGGCTCTCGACGAAACTCAATATTTTCAGGGCTAATAAGGTAACCAAACAATTTCTGATTAACAGCTCGCTCTACCCTATAAATAACCTTATCGTTATACATGGTTACCAGCGTTTGTTTGGAAAAATCATAACGTTTTCCCTGAAAATAGTCATGATAGCGCAGATGCCCGTATTTAATGGCTCTTTCTATTTGCACTTTTTGTGAATAAAAAAAGTCACTATAAAGCAAGGTAACAATATCGCCCGTTACATCAACAACTTTAGCTAAACGAAATTTCTCATTCGGGCGTAAATTCTCGGTTATTAACTGAAAATCTAAAAAATAAAAATCACCTACTTGAGGCGTGTAAATATACTGTTCACTATGCTGATCCATTTCATGTTTAGCGTGAGCAATATAAAACCAATAAGCAGATACAAGTACAATACAAACCAAAGCGTAAATTAAATGATTAAGTGTAATAACTTTCTGCAGTTGAAATATATTGCGCAAACGATGGGAAGAAAGGGTTAACTTTTTAACTTCCATGTAAATTTCTCTTGGAATAAGACCTGCACCATCCTACTGAGAAATTTTTAGCTTTGCAAATAAAGTAAAAAAAACGCCCATAATCATAGGGCGTGTTGATCTTTCGAGTTTGAATTTTGTTCAATCTAAAAGCGTTCTGATCGCGGCGCTTCTTTGTATTAAGGGTTATTCCCTTAAAAAAAGGAGCAACAAGAAGCAGGACGCTTTTCGGTGAACCCGAAGGGCAACGTTTGTTTGTCATCTCTACTACGTTGTCGCCTACTCGTGTGGAATAACCACACCACACAGACTCCGCCTTGTATAAATACCAAACAAACTGTTGCAAAAACATACTCCAAAGATAGACACGCCCTAAAACTATGGGCAATTTAGACTTGCGAGCATTATTTTTCCTGCGCAAATTTTAGATCATTTACTTAATAGGCTTGGTATTAGTCTTTATCTAAACGTTCAATACCTAAAGCTTTAAGTACATATTTTTCGAAAACAGGCTCACTATTACCCGTTTTCATTTTGCGCATAAAATACTTCTCAAAGGCAATTTTGGCTAAATGCACCCACTTACCTTGTTTAAACCAAGCAACATTTCTTGGTGGAATTTGTGGCATTGCAACAAAAGCCGCGCCAGTATCACCCATATCAGCTAAACAAATAGCATGATAAGTACCTTTCGCTGTTGGCTCTTCACCAGCTAAACACGCTTTAATATTATGAGCAATGGCCGTCATCATCGTTTCGATCATATAGCCTGTTTTAGGCGTTCCTGTTGGTACAGGAGTATCTTCAACAGGAGGTAGCGCAACACAAACACCACCTGAAAATATATTAGGATATTTCGGTGAACGTTGGTGTTCATCAGTGATAACAAAGCCTTTTGGGTTACAAAGCCCTTCAACATTCGCTACCGCATCGACACCAGCAAAAGGAGGAATAAACATAGAATGTTTAAAAGGTAACTCATGCTCAAATTCAACCTCACCTTTACGATTGAGTTCACTCACATACATTTTTCCATCTTCAATTTTGTCAACTCGCGCATTACAAATCCACTTGATGTCTCGTTGGCGAAGCTCTGACTCTAACATTGATTTTGAGTCGCCTACACCACCTAAACCAAGTTGACCAATGTAGGGTTCTGACGTCACAAAAGTGAGTGGAATTTTATCACGCTTTTTCTCGTCTCTAAGTGCCTTATCAAGAATGAAAGCATATTCATAAGCAGGGCCAAAACAGCTTGCTCCTTGAAAAGAGCCCACCACAGCAGGGCCTGGATTTTCAACTAATTCTTCAAAACTTTCAAAACACTTACTGGCATGGTCTAACGTACAAACTGACTGAGTAAAACCTTCTGGACCTGAACCAGGAACATTCTCAAAAGCAAGTTTTGGTCCTGTAGCAATCACTAGAAAATCATAATCAACGACTTGACCATCTTCTGTGACTAATTGATTATCATTAGCTTTGATTTCTGTTACTCGCGCGCAAATAAAATCAATATTCTTTTTATTTAAATATTTTTCAATGGGAAACGAAATAGCCGCAGGTTCTCGCCAACCAACAGCAACCCACGGGTTTGAAGGTACAAAACGAAAATCGGGTCTTTCATTAATCACCACAACTTGATGATCTTTTCCTAGCATTTCTTTAATTTCATAAGCCGCAGGCATTCCACCTGTGCCTGCGCCCATCACGACAATCTTCGCCATAAATATTTCCTCTTTTATTGTTATCTTTTTCGACTATTACTAAGCGTAGTTGATATTTTAATCATATCAAGTCATATCAACTCTTATGCCAAATTTAAAAACACAATAAATATCAACATATTAGTTAAAGAACACCTTGATTATTATTTACAATAGCTAACCCTTTGTGCCATATTTGACAATTATCACAGTAATAAAAGATCAAAATGGCACAATATGAATATCTCAATGATCCAATCACTTATTAACGCAATAGAAAAACCTGCCATTTTTATTGACCACCATTACATTATTAAAGCGACCAATCAGGCTTATAGCGAGCACTACAAAACAGCGATTAAGGTTGGGGTAAGTCACTGTTATCAAATTTCACATCAAGCCAGTAATCCTTGTGATCAACACGGTGAAGATTGCCCGTTATTGCATTGTAAAGCGTCGGGAAAAAGCCATCGAGTGCTTCACATTCATAAAAATGGCGACAACAAAGAATACTGCGATATTTTAATGCGCCCCATTGTTAATGATGATGGTATTACCATTGGTTTTTTAGAAATTTTAGATAAGGTAAGCTACGCCAGTCATCGTTCTGAAAACGATAAACTTATTGGCGCTTCACCAGCATTTCGAAAAATGCTAGCCATGATCAACCGCTGTGCCAAAAGTGACATTAGTGTGTTATTACACGGCGATACAGGTACCGGCAAAGAGCTAGTTGCCAATGCTATACATCAAGCAAGTGAGCGTAAAGACCAACCTTTTATTGTGGTGGAATGTACAGGCCTTTCAGAATCTCTATTTGAAAGCGAATTATTTGGTCATGAAAAAGGCGCTTTTACGGGGGCTAACACCCATAAAAAAGGCTTAATTGATCTTGTTAAAGGCGGCACACTTTTTTTAGATGAAGTTGGCGATATACCACTAAGTTTACAGGTAAAGTTACTACGTTTACTTGAAACAGGTACTTATCGCTCGGTAGGTGGCATGGTTACAAAACAAGCTGACTTTAGATTAATTTGCGCCAGCCATAAAAACTTAACCGACATGGTAGCACAAGGCACTTTTCGTCATGATCTCTATTATCGTTTAGCCGCTTTTCCAATCTACTTACCTTCACTGGCACAACGCCAAGAAGATATTCCTTTATTGGCCGAACATTATTTAGCGTATTATTCTAATAATGAAAAAAGTTTCAGTGCATCAGCACTATCAGCGTTAATGCTTTACCCTTTCCCTGGTAATATTCGTGAATTAAAAAATATTATTAATCGAGCGGTCTTAATGGGAGATGACAATATTATAACGTTGGCAAGCTTAGGCTTACCTCACTTTAATTCTGCGTATGAAAACGGTGAAAACCTTACTTTAAAAGCACTAGAGCAAACTTATTTACAACAAATTTGTCAACATCAAAAAGGCAAAAGCGCACAAGAAATTGCCACACTATTGGGTATTAGTAAGCGCACATTTTATCGCAAACTAAAGCAATACAATATCAGTTTACGTGAAATCAGTTAGAATGATTGCAAGGTCTGTATGAAATCATGTAATGCGCTAACGGCTTGTGCATTACCTTGGTTATTTTGACAAACACTTTGTTGATAACGGTAGTTAAATACATCAAACCATAAATCTAATAACTGAGCATTGTACGGTTCATTAGCCATAGCTAAAACTTTTGCTGCAACTTCGGCTGTAGCCAACTGATTATTTACAGCGGCTTTTCTAATTTGATAACGTGACGATATATTATTAGACAGGTTTTCAAGATCAACATTATCAGGCGTAAAAGAAAGTATTGGGAAATCAGCTAAATAGGGACTTTTTCTAAACATTTTTTTAGCTTCTCGCCAACTGCCATCAAGCATAATAAACAAAGGTTTTTTAGCTGTACATTGTGGAAAACTATCTTGATATACCACTTGCTGCGCTTGAGCATATTGGCTAGGAAAAACCACATAAGGTTGCCAACTTTCATCTCGAAGTAAAGTTAATAGCTCGGCTGAAACCTCAGTACGCGACCACAAAAAAGCATAAGTGTCAGGAATAATATCAGCGATTAACCGCCCTGTATTACTCGGTTTTAAGATTTCTGTGTCATACATCAACAAAACAAAACCAACCTTACTGGTTGTTTGCGGTTTGAGTGAGCAAATACAATGTTTAATTGAAACTCGACATTGCTCACAACGCTCAACTCGCCAGCCGCGAGCTGAAAATTTTTTGGTACTTAGACTTTTACGATAACGATAAAGACGTTGAACAGCATTCATAAAAGTTATTTAAAACCTTAGCAAGCTTATGAAAGAAAAAGTCAGGCTTATAGATAACAAGCCTGACTTTTTTATAGGATGTAAATGAGCTATCTATTTAGCTAAATATCGCTTGTAGTGCCCAGAAGATAATAATAGATAAACCAGCACCAACAGGCAGTGTGATCACCCAAGAAACCACAATATTTCGCACTACGCCTAAGTTAATTGCAGCAATACCACGCGCCATACCGACACCCAATACAGCGCCTACTAGGGTTTGCGTTGTAGAAATAGGTAAACCAGTACCCGAAGCAATAACTACTGTACTTGCAGCAGCAAGTTCTGCGGCAAAACCACGGCTTGGTGTTAAATGGGTAATACCTTGACCAATAGTTTTAATCACTTTATGACCGAATATAGCTAAACCTAATACAATACCAAAGCCACCTAACGGTAAAATCCACCAGGCTAGTGCTGCTTTAGCCGCAATTTCACCATCATGAGAAACAATGCTGACTACCGCAGCCAATGGCCCTATAGCATTGGCAACATCATTTGAACCATGTGCAAATGCCATAGCACATGCAGTAACCACCATTAATACCGCAAACACTTTCTCAACATTGGCATAATGCGTAGTTTTATCGGCTTTATCATCGAAGTTGATACGATTAATAAAAATTTTCCCAATAACAGCAACAGCAATTGCAATAGCAATAGAGTAGTAAAAGCCATCAGCAGATTCTATATGTAGGCCAACATGCTTAAGACCTTTTTTGATAGTAACTAGTGATAAAACAAAGCCCGCTAATGCCATATATAACGGCACCCAACGACGTGCTTGTTTTAAAGGTTCACTGCGATCAAAAATAAGTTTTTGGGCACTATTAAAAATAATAAATGCAATAACACCCGAAATGAGTGGCGTGATTATCCAGCTACCAACAATACCGATAACCTTACCCCATTCTACCGCTTCAACGCCCACCCCAATAGCAGCAAAACCAACAATGGCACCAACAATAGAATGTGTCGTAGAAACAGGCCAACCTAAAGCAGAGGCAATTAATAACCAAGTAGCTGCGGCTAATAGCGCAGAGATCATACCAAATACAAGCAATTCTGGCGTATCAACAAAATAAGCCGCGTCAATAATACCTTTACGAATCGTTGAAGTTACTTCACCACCGGCTAAGTAAGCACCAGCAAATTCAAAGATCATCGCGATAATAATCGCTTGTTTAATTGTTAAGGCTTTAGAACCAACTGAAGTTCCCATAGCATTGGCAACATCATTTGCCCCAATACCCCAAGCCATAAAAAAGCCGACGGCAGCGGCAAGTAGTACTAAAATAGTACCGTAAGAAGATAAAATTTCCATCAAGAAGCCCTTTAATTATCTAGCCAACATGATTTCTAAACGTGCACCTACACGTTCAGCTAGATCGGCAAGATCACCAACCCATTCAATAATTTGATATATGAAGATAACATCAACTGGATTAAGATCCTTCTCAATAGCTAACAAATCACGACGTAAGGCAATTTGCATGGTATCTGTATCATTTTCAATTTCATCAAGTTGATTAATTATTTTTTCAACAAGTTGAACTTCACGTCCTCTAAAGCCCGTTTCGAGCAAGTCATCTAATTCATTAATTGCATCAGCAGCTTTTTCTGTTGCATCAATACAACGTTCAACATAGAGCGTAAAATTTTCTCTTAACGTTTCAGGGATCTGTAACTGACGCCCTAAAATTCGTCCAGCAATGTCTTTGGTTTTATTCGCTATTTTATCTTGTTGCGTTAAAAGCTCTAAAACATCAGCACGATCAACAGGCATAAATAAACCGCCTGGCAACTCTAAACGTAATTTACGTTTAAGTGTATCAGCTTCTTGCTCTGCTAACGAAATAGCTTTACGAACTTTAGTTGCTTCTTCCCAATTATTTTCGAAACAAGCCACAAAGAAAGGAGTGAGTTTTTTACAGCATTTAGTGACTAAACGCATGTGTGTTTCTAATGGTTTTATTGGTGATTTTGCAAAAATACCAAGAATAGAATTTCCAGCCATAATTATTATTCCCAGACTTTATGAGTCTTTAGGTCAATTTTAATTTTCGCGCGGATATTACCCGATTTATACACAGATGAAAACGCTTTTTATCGCGAATACTCAACTATTCTGTTATTTTATGTAATTGTGGTAGTGTAGCTTATAAATCATTCATTTCATCAATAGAAAGATGACGCGCTATTTTCCCCTTCACATAGTAAATGATATTTTCACAAACATTTTTACAGCGATCTCCAATGCGCTCTAGAGCTCGAGCTGACCATATAACGGTCATAATTTGAGGAATAGAACGAGGATCTTCCATCATGTACGTCATTAATTGACGCATTAAAGCTTCATAGGCTCGGTCAATTTTTTCATCATTTTTATGCGTAATTAATGCTGTTTCAACATCCATACGGGCAAAAGCATCGAGTGTGGTTTGCAATGTTGCCAAAACGTGACGTCCTAAATTATCTAAATTAAGCAATAAATCTTGTTGTTTACTTGAAAAATTTTCCAAAGCCACTTTAGCTATTTTTTCAGCATCATCACCAATGCGTTCTAGATCAGCAACACTTTTACTGATCGACATAATTAAGCGTAAATCGCCCGCAGCAGGTTGACGTTTAGCAATAATACGGGTGCACTCATCATCGATATCAACTTCATATTGGTTGATTTTATGATCAGTGGCGATAACTTTTTTTACCAAATCGGCATCAGTATCATTTACTGCTGTTAAGGCATCTGATAATTGCTGCTCAATTAACCCTCCCATTTGCATAACATGGTTAATAATTGCTTCAATATCTTCATTAAATTGCCCTGAAATATGGCGGCCTAAATTTAAATTATCCATTGCATTCTCTTTAATTCGCGTTATTGCTTAAATCCTAACTCAAGTTAGGGTTGATGATTATAGCCAATAATAAAATTAACCATAACGGCCCGTTATATAGTCTTCAGTTTTCTTTTTAGCTGGCGTCGTAAACAAGGTGTTAGTGTCGCTATATTCAATCAACTCACCCATATACATGAAAGCCGTTTGATCTGATACGCGTGCAGCTTGTTGCATATTATGAGTTACAATAACGACAGTAAATTGTTTTTTCAAATCACTAATTAACTCTTCAATGGTTAAAGTCGAAATCGGATCAAGCGCTGAAGTAGGTTCATCGAGTAATAAAACTTCAGGCTGCACAGCAATAGCACGCGCAATAACTAAACGCTGTTGTTGACCACCAGATAAGCCTAACGCACTGTCGTGTAACCTGTCTTTAACTTCATTCCACAAAGCGGCACTTTTTAATGACGTTTCAACGGCTTCATCTAACACTCGACGATTTTTTTCACCCATTAAGCGTAAACCGTATATCACATTCTCATAAATGCTTTTAGGGAAAGGGTTTGGACGCTGAAATACCATACCCACTTTGCGCCGTAGCATTGCTACATCAACATGCTTACCGTATATATTTTCGTTATGTAGAATAATTTCACCACTAATACGGCAACTATCAACTAAGTCATTCATGCGATTAATGCAACGTAATAAGGTTGATTTACCACAACCACTGGGCCCAATAAAGGCTGTTACTTGCCCTTTAGGGATCAGCATAGAAATATTATGCAAGGCTTGTTTGTCACCATAAAATAAATTTAAATCACTAATTTTTAAAGCCACTTGCTCTTCAGGCAAATTAGTTAAGTCTTGAACCTGTTGTTGGCTCGTTAATGGTTTAGGGGTTACTGAAATCATATAGGTTTCATACTCTAAATAAAGTGTTATAAATTAGTGTTCTAATGAACGATATTTTTCACGTAAACGGTTACGAATTGAAACGGCGGTCATATTTAAAGCAACAATAATTGTTACCAGTAACAAGGCCGTTGCATAAACTAAAGGTCGCGCTGCTTCAACATTTGGGCTTTGAAAACCAACATCATAAATATGAAAGCCTAAATGCATAAATTTACGTTCTAAATGTAAAAAAGGAAAATTACCATCTAACGGTAATGTGGGCGCCATTTTTACCACGCCCACTAACATTAAAGGCGCTACCTCACCTGCAGCACGCGCAATAGCTAAAATAATACCAGTCATAATAGCAGGGCTGGCAATAGGTAAAATAATACGCCATAGGGTTTCTACTTTAGTTGCCCCTAAGGCTAAACTACCATGGCGCATCGAAGCGGGAATGCGCGCTAAACCTTCTTCTGTTGAAACAATGACTACCGGTAATGTTAGTATGGCTAGCGTAATAGCCGACCACAAGACTCCCGGTGTACCAAAGGTGGGGCTAGGTAGTGTTTCAGGGTAAAAGAGCTGATCAATTGAGCCCCCTAATACATAAACAAAAAAGCCCAAACCAAAAATACCATAAACAATAGAAGGAACACCTGCTAAGTTAATCACCGCAATACGCAAAATTTTAGTTAATGAATTATTGCCCGCATATTCATGAAGATAAATAGCAGCAATAACGCCAAAAGGTGAAACAATAATAGTCATTAAAAGCACCATAAGTACAGTACCAAAAATAGCTGGGTATACACCACCTTCGGTATTGGCTTCACGCGGATCATCACTAACAAAGTCACTAACTTTGCTAAGAAAAACCACAACTTTATCAAAAAAAGTTAATTGATTAGCAAAGCTAACATCAAGAACATTTTCTAAACCAATTTCAACTTGTTGACCATCCATAGCATGCACAAGTAACTTGTCACGAGCAACTTGTGTACGCAGTGCTAATAACTTTTTCTCTAAAGTTTGATATTCAGCTTTTAATGCTTGAGTTTCTTTTTCAATCTCAGCTTGTCGCTGTATGGTTAACTCATTATCTAAACGATATTTTTTCTCTTTTAAGCGTAAACGTTCAAGTTGGTAGTTAATAGCGCCAATGTCTTTTTTCTGTAGCGCATCAATTTGACTTTGAAATTTTTCAACACGCTCAACTAACGTCGGTAACTCGCTTTTATCAACTTCTTTGCCCGATAAAATAACCTTATCAATAAAGCCATAAAAGTTACCATTGGTGCGACGTTCAATCACCACAACATCTTTCGGTAAGGTCATTGTAGTGATTTGTGGCATTAGTAACCAACGAAAATCTAAACTCACTAATTCTCGGTTACCGGTTTTAACTAAAATACGTTCGACTGTTTCAGCATCTTTATCAAATTTAATTTTAGTATGTATAAGCTGAGCAACCGGTATTGATTCTCGTTCATAAATTTCACCAATAACAGTATAAGGCTGACCTACTTTTTCTTGTACTTCAAACTGGTAAATGTCAGCAGGCCAAAAATACGACAAACCACGACTGG
Organism: Alteromonadaceae bacterium; assembly: GCA_015487235.1. Classification (GTDB taxonomy): domain Bacteria; phylum Pseudomonadota; class Gammaproteobacteria; order Enterobacterales; family Alteromonadaceae. The sequence continues at coordinate 42,337 of WFQC01000034.1, read as the reverse complement.
CAATAAGCCAAAGTAAACCTAACACAGAAATGAGGCTTAAGCTCACGCCTCCTGCAGACAACCACACCCAAGGAGAGCCTGATTTAAACCACTTATTCATGGTACTTTTCTCTTTAGTACTCGACACAGAGTTATTTGTTAATTTCATATTAATCATCAATTTAATTTAAGCACTATAGTGAACTGTATTTTTCTCTAAGACGTTGGCGCACAAATTCTGCCAAGGTATTAAAGACAAAAGTAAAAATAAACAACACAAAGGCAGCCAAGAAAAGGATACGATAATGGGAACTACCTACTTCTGACTCTGGCATTTCTACCGCAATATTGGCTGATAAAGTGCGCATACCTTCAAAAATGTTCCAATCTAAAATAGGAGTGTTACCTGTAGCCATTAATACAATCATGGTTTCACCTACTGCGCGACCTAAGCCCATCATTATCGCTGAAAAAATACCAGGGCTAGCCGTCAGTAACACAACTTTTATCAGGGTTTGCCAAGGGGTAGCGCCTAAAGCGAGAGAGCCACTCGTTAAGTGTTTAGGTACACTAAAAATAGCATCTTCGGCCATAGAAAAAATGGTAGGTATTACAGCAAAGCCCATCGCAATACCAACCACTAAGGCATTACGTTGGTCAAAATCAATCCCTAAATCATTGGTTAAAAATTGACGAACATCACCACCAAATAAATGATTTTCAATGATAGGTGATAAATACATCGCCAAATAGCCTGCAAAAATTAATACCGGGATCAATAAAATAGGGGCAAGGGTTTCGGGTAGTTTTAACTTAATTTCTTTAGGTAATTTATACCAAGCAAACGCGGTTAAGAAGGTTGCTAAAGGTAAAAAGATCAACAGTAAAAAGAAAGCGGGTAAATATTGTTCAATAAGTGGTGCTAACCACAAACCAGCTAAAAAACCTAATATAACCGTAGGTAATGCTTCCATCATTTCAATGGTTGGCTTTACTTTTTTACGTAATGCAGGAGTCATAAAATATGCCGTATAAACCGCTGCAAATAATGCGATAGGCACAGCAAATAACATCGCATAAAAAGCTGCTTTAATAGTACCAAACGCAATAGGTACTAATGAAAATTTCGCTTCAAAGTCATCTGAGCCTGAAGTAGATTGCCACACGTAAGCAGGTTCAGGATAACCTTCATACCAAACTTCTTGCCATAACGCTTTCCACGTTACTTCGGGGTGCTCATTGTGGACATAAAATAGCTGTAACGAATGATTATCAGTAACTACTAAACCGTCTGAGCGAGGAGAAATTGCCAACGTGGTTGGTACAATATTTTCAAGTTTACCTTTCCATAGCTCTGCTTCACTTGTTGTATAAAATAAACCTATTTCACCTGCTTGAGTTAAGGTAAAGAAGCTTTTACGAAATTGCTCAGGGTAAATAGCACTAATGGCTTCATTATTACTAACATTAAAAGTGCGAATTAATTGAAAGTGACGCCCATGTTCACCTGTTACCTCAAACCATTGACTCACTTCACCTTGGCTATCTCCAATTAATAAGGAACTACCACCTGACAATAAAGATAACGTGGTAATTTTTTTACTGCTGTTGGCAAAAGGTGTAAAACGTTCTTTTAAATCAACCTGAAATTCATCATCAAGATCAAAGACAAAAATGTCATCACCGCTTTGAATAAAAGCCATCATCAAATCAGGTGAAACTAAAATATTATCAACAACTTGATTAAATTCAATTTCTTGATAACTTGCTTCAAATTCAGGATCATCATTAAAATCATCTTCTGCAGTGAGCGTGGTTTTAATTAAGCGATTATCTTGTGTTAATGCCACAAAAATAGCACGTTCGCTGTCCATTGCCATTGCTACTTTTTTAATCGCTTGTTCTTGCTCATCAAGTGGTAAAACGTCTTCACCTAACGGGTAAATAACGCTAGCCGAAATAGTTTTATCATCACCGATGTAAGAGGCATGAAAAGCCGCTTCAACGACTTTTACCTCACCTTGGTTATCAAGCAAGATTTTTTTACGGTTAGTGCTTTGCCCTTCTGCATCGCTCACTGCCACTAATTTACGCTCGTCTGCAATCACTTTTTCAGCGAACATTTTACGGTGATCATTAGCAGTTAAATGAAAAAAGCTAAAAATACCTTGTTCATCAATTTGATAAACAATTTCTTTTAATTCATCAACACCTGTCGTTAAAACCTTTGTTGTATCGGTTAACTCAATAGTTGCTATCGGTTCAATTTTAGCCGACTCAAATATGGGTTTGATCACATACAACAAGTACATAAAAATAAGTACTAATGTAAATAACACACTGATACCGCCAAGTGTAATTCCCCAGCGAGCAACAGAATTTTTAAGCTGTCTTGAACGGTTAGAATTTGAATGTAAACTCACAAAAAATACCACCTATAATACTGATAAAAGCATTATAAGACAGTTATGTGACAGTTTTGTGACAATCAGAAATGATCTGATCATTATCGTTTATTAGTTATGCTTAAATAGCTCAACACGTTCTAACGTAAGAAAAATTTATAAATCAATTTATGAATTAATTTTCCATAAGGAGGAAACGCCATTTTAGAGGTATTTAATTTACCTTTAACCAACACCGATTTTGCTTTTGAAAACGTTAAAAAACCTTCATAACCATGGTAATGCCCCATACCTGATGGGCCAATACCGCCAAAAGGCATATCATCTTGTGCAACTTGCACCGCAGCATCATTAATACAAACACCGCCAGCATGGGTTTGTGTTAAGACTGTTTGCTGAATAGTTTCATCATAGCTACATAAATAAAGCGCTAAAGGTCTTGGTCTATCGTTAATATAGTCAATCGCTTCGGCCAATGAAACATAAGGAACAATAGGTAGCACAGGGCCAAAAATTTCATCTTGCATTAAGGTCATATCATCATTAACGTTTGTCACTAAGGTTAATGGCATTTTGCGTGCTGTTATATCAGTTTTGAGACTGTCAACTAAGGGGATCACACTCGCCCCTTTTTCTTGTGCCTCACTTAACCATGCTTGCAAACGCTGATATTGTTGGTTATTAATAATACCACCATAATCATTATTCTCTGCAAAATTGGGGTACATTGCTGTAAATTGCTTTTTACAAGCAGCGACAAGTTCTTCAATTTTGCTTGCTGGGCATAAGATATAATCGGGCGCAACACAGGTTTGCCCTGCATTTAAGGTTTTCGCTAAAATAAAACGAGATACAGCATCATCAATGGCAATATCCTCTGCAATTAATGTAGGAGATTTTCCGCCTAATTCTAAAGTAACAGGGGTTAAATTTTTCGCCGCCGCACTCATAACCATTTTGCCTACACGTGTAGAGCCCGTAAATAACAGGTGATCAAAAGCCAATTGGGTAAACTGAGCCGCAACGCTCGCGCCACCATCAAAAACATTCACCTTATTGGCGTTAAAAGTATTTGATAACATTTCATTGATAACTTTATTCACCGCAGGTGTAAATTCTGACATTTTAATCATGACACGATTACCCGCAGCTAATGCCGTAATTAAAGGCCCTATAGAAAGAAATATTGGATAATTCCATGGGGTTATAATACCAACAACCCCCAAAGGCTGATACATTACGAATGCTTTTGCTGGTTGAAATAATAAGCCCACATGACGCTTAGACGGTTTTAGCCATTTTTTTAACTGCTTTAATGTATAATTTATCGCCAAAACTGTTGGTAAAATATCACCGAGTTTGGTGTCATCAGCACTGCGTTGACCAAAATCATCACTAATCGCTTCTATTATGCGTTGTTCATAAGAAAGTAACGCTTTTTTTAGTGCTAACAAATCATTTATACGCTCATCGAGTGAAGGGTAAGGCTGTTGTTGATAAGCTTGCTTTTGTTTATTAAAAACAGGGGCTAACTGCGATATTTGCTGTTCATCGTAACCTTGAGAATACATATTTTCAGCCATTATCTTCTCCACTTTGGTAATAGCACTTTACTAGTTCATACATTCATGTAAGTTTATACATTCACTCTATTTTAAAAAGAAAAGAGTATACTTGTACCTATTTGATTAATTTATTAAATAGGTATAGGTTCAAAGCACTATATAAGAAAAAAACTAAGAAAAAAACGCTTTTTAAAATAAGCCTTCTAGTTATTGGAGTTAAAATGACATTAAAAAATTTCATTTCGAAAAAGTTAATTAGTGTCGATATGGATGATGAGTTAACCAAAGTCAAAGCACTTTTTAATAAACACCCCATTCACCATTTATTAGTTACTGAAAACAAAGCACTAGTGGGTATTATTACCGATCGTGATCTTTATATGCACCTAAGCCCTAATATTGGCACACGAAAAGAAACCCATGCCGATGCCGCACTGTTAAGACAAAGAGCTCATCAAATCATGTCAAAAAAACCCATTACGGCTTCTCCTACGATGGGTATATATGAAGCTATTTTGAAGTTTCATGACCATCATATTTCCTGTTTACCTATTGTCGATGAAAAAAATATCCCTATCGGCATTATTACTTGGCGTGACATATTGGCAATATTAGCAAAACAATATCGACAAAAGGCTAAAAAGTAACAAAGTCTTGCTAAACTGAACATTGAATTATAAAATGCTAATCAATATATTAGAATAAACTGTATTAGAATACTAATATACAAATAATAAAACTCGTTTCAACTGGATCGAAAAGGAAATAAAATGCACCCATTCACTAAGGTTATACAAGCTACATTTTTTATAGCTGCTGGTATTAGTCAACTCGCTTACGCGAATGTTGAAACATCACAAGCTCAACTTGTCACTGTTGACCAAACTATAGTGCTCGATTCTCAAGTTGAAGCCATTAATCAAACCGCCCTTGCTGCACAAACATCAGGACAAATTACCGATATTTATTTTGATGCAGGTGATATTGTTGCCGCAGGCGAGGTATTACTTAAACTTAAAGATGAGAACCAACGCTCTGCCTTTAATGCGGCTCAAGCAGCCTTAAAAGCAAGCAAAGCAGACCTTGACGATGCCACAAACACCTTAAAGCGTATTGAAGGTTTATTTGCACGTAAATTAACCTCTGTACAATCATTGGACGACGCAAAGGCGCGTTATAACATTGCTAAAGCCAATTATGAAGGTGCAAAAGCACGTTTAGATAGTGCACAAGAACAACTCAACTATACCGTAGTAAAAGCCCCTTACGCGGGTATTGTGTTAGAGCGTCATGTTAATTTAGGTGAAGTTGTCGCTCCTGGTACACCACTATTTACGGGTACATCTCTTAATCAATTACGTGTTGTAACCCAAATACCCCAAAATGATATCGAAAAAATTCGCCATCATTCAGAAGTTGTTATTGACTTACCTAATGGTGAAAAATTTAAGCAACAAGGTAAAGCGCTTAAATTTTATGCTTATGCATCACCGCAAAGTTCAACCTTTAAAGTAAGAACCGCATTACCTGAAAGCATTAAAGGCTTATACCCAGGCATGTATTTAAAGTCTCATTTTAAAACAGGTACAAGAGAAGCTTTGCTTGTGCCTAGTTCAGCAATTGTTGCTCGTTCTGAGTTGCGTGCCGTTTACATACAAGACAAGCAAGGTAAGTTGCACTTACGTCAAATTAGAGTCGGTAATGAAATCAACGATAATATGACCGAAGTATTGGCAGGGTTATCAACCGAAGAAAAGGTTGTAACTAACCCATTATCAGCTATTCGCATGCTAACAAAAACCGCTGCTAGTTCAAATAATGAGGTGAAATAGTGAGCCATTCAAATAAGCCGAATAACGCGACGCCTGATGATGAAAAATTAGGCATTTCAGGGCGAATAGCCCAAATGTTTTTTACTGCTGAAATAACCCCATTATTGGCACTCGTCGCAATTTTAATGGGAATTTTTGCCACTATAATTACGCCAAAAGAAGAAGATCCACAAATAGATGTAACTTTTGCAAATGTTTTTATTGCTTATCCTGGTGCATCAGCACAAGAAGTTGAGTCTTTGGTGGCCTCACCCGCTGAAAGCGTGCTCTCTGAAATTAGTGGTTTAGAACATATTTATTCTGCCTCTATGCCGGGTATGGCAATTTTATCGGTGCAATTTAAAGTCGGAGAGCCCCGTACTGACGCACTAGTACGTTTATACAATAAATTGTACTCAAACCAAGATTGGTTACCACGCAACCTTGGCGTTATGCCACCGATTGTTAAGCCAAAAGGTATTGATAATGTGCCAATTATGACCTTAACACTCAGTGGTAAGAACAGCTTTGTTGATCGCACTGCGCTTGCTAAAGTTGCTCATGCCATCGAGGCAGAAATAAAACGAATTCCGGGAACTAACGACGTTTACACCATTGGAGCCCCTGATGATGTAGTACAAGTTGAATTAGACCCTCAACGAATGTCTGCGCTTAATATTGGTTTTAATGATCTACGTTCAGCATTAAATGCTACTAATGTTACCGCAAACTCAGCCAGTACTGTGGCAGGAGATCGCTATGTATTGGTACAAGCAGGTGCTTACCTTTCAAGTACTGGTGAATTAGCTAATCTTGTTATAGGCATGAACCAAGGTGCTCCTGTCTTTTTAAAAGATGTTGCAACCATTAAAAGAACAGGTGATACCCCTACCAATATTGTACAAATTTATCACGGTAATAGTAGCGCTAATGTAGATCAAAACACCCTAGCATTACCTGCGGTAACACTGGCAATAGCTAAAAAAGCAGGCGTTAATGCTGCCGATGTAGTTGATGCAGTAAACCAACGCTTAGAACAACTGCACAGCACTTATATTCCTGAAAATATCGATATAACTATTACACGCGATTACGGACAAACCGCAACAGATAAAGCCAACAGCTTAATTAAAAAGCTTTTTCTCGTAACCTTTGTCGTTATTTTATTAGTCTGGGCATCATTAGGTAAATATGAAGCTATTGTAGTTGGTGCAGCGGTTATTGTAACGCTCATGGCCACTTTATTTACCTCTTGGGCATTTGGGTTTACCATCAACCGTGTTTCACTGTTTGCCTTGATCTTTTCTATTGGTATTCTTGTTGATGATGCCATTGTGGTTGTTGAAAATATTCACCGCCATATGAAATTAGGCAAAAGATCATTAAAAGAAGCAATTCCTTACGCGGTTGATGAAGTTGGTGGGCCAACCATTTTAGCAACCTTTACCGTAATTGCGGCATTGCTACCTATGGCATTTGTTAGTGGCTTAATGGGGCCATACATGAGCCCTATTCCAATTAATGCCAGTGCCGGTATGTTTTTATCGCTGTTAATTGCGTTTATTTTTACTCCTTGGTTAACTTATAAAATCTTAAAAAATAAAGCAAACCATCATTCTGTTGATGATGAGCAAGAAGAAAAAGCCACAGAAAGCCGATTTTATCGCGTAGTTTGCTTTATTATGCATCCCTTTTTATATGGTGAAAAAACATCACTAAAACGTCGTTTATTATACCTTTCAATGGTCGTACTTATTGGCGGCTCTATGGCTCTTGTTGTTAGCCAGCATGTGATTTTGAAAATGTTACCCTTCGACAACAAATCAGAATTTCAGGTTGTTGTTGATATGCCTGAAGGAACACCACTTGAAACCACAAACCGTGTACTTGATGAGTTGGCTATTTATTTACAATCTATTGAAGAAATTGTCGATATTGAAACCTATGCGGGTACAGCGGCACCCATTAACTTTAATGGTTTAGTACGTCAATATTATTTACGTTCAATGCCCCATATGGGTGATTTACAGGTTAATTTAAAACACCACAGTGAGCGAGATCGTAATAGTCATGATATTGCATTATCAGTACGAGAACCATTACAAAAAATTGGTGAGAAATATCATGCCAATATCAAAATAGTTGAAGTACCACCGGGGCCTCCTGTACTTGCGCCCGTTGTTGCTGAAGTGTATGGACAAAATTACGATGAGCAAATAGCCTTCGCCAAAGAAATTAGAAAACAATTTGAGCAGGTTGATGCCATTGTTGACATAGACGACAGTATTGAAGCGGCAACAACCCGTTTTATTGTGCACGTTGATCGTCAAAAAGCGGCTCGTTTGGGCGTTTCACAAGCCGCTATTGTTGCGGCAATGACAACAGCACTTGCTGGAGAAGATGCGAGTTATTTACATAGCGATACAGCACGTTACCCTATTCCTGTTCGCTTACGCTTTAGTAATAACGACAAAGCCTCAGCTGAGCAATTTTTACAACTAAAAGTTAGAAGCATGTCAGGTGAACTAGTACCTATTCGAGACTTAGTACATGTACAAGAAACCACACAAGAAAAAACCCGTTATCACAAAGATTTACTTCCTGTTGTTTATGTAACCGCCGATGGTGCTGGCGAAACTGACAGCCCACTTTACGGCATGTTCTCAATTATGGGTAATTTAAGTGATAGCTATCCTGATTTAGAGCAAGCATTAACTAGTCAACCAGATAACCCTTATGTTAATAGCATAAAATGGGATGGTGAATGGCAAGTAACCTACGAAACATTCCGCGATATGGGTATTGCTTATGGTGTTGGTTTGATTGTGATCTTTTTGCTGATTGTTGGTCAATTTCGCTCATACATTATGCCTCTTGTTATTATGGCACCTATCCCCATGACGCTAATTGGTATTATGCCCGGACATGCTGTATTTAGTGCGCAATTTACCGCAACCTCAATGATCGGCATGATTGCTTTGGCTGGTATTATTGTTCGTAACTCAATATTATTGGTTGATTTTATTAACATTCGCTTAGCCGAAGGTGCTGATTTAAGAGACGCAGTAGTTGATGCTGCAGCAACCCGAGCTCGTCCTATAATATTAACAGCCATCGCCGCAATACTTGATGCGATATTTATTCTAGATGATCCTATTTTTAATGGGCTTGCTGTTAGCTTAATTTCAGGGGTTTTTGTTTCAACACTACTAACTTTAGTGGTAATACCGTTATTGTATTACTCAGTAGTACGACGCAAACACCAGCTCCATTAACCAACTACTGCGCTATTCTAACACGTCAAAAAGCCAGCATAATTTTGCTGGTTTTTTTATGCTAGCTAACCCAAACCTGCAAACTAGGCTAGACTTACAGTAATAACGTAACAAAAATCTTAGGGTTTTATGGATCCATTGCAGATTGCAACACTGTCGTATGCAATAACAATTATTTTAAACTGTACTTGTGCCGCACTATTTTTTTACTTTAATCCGGTAAAAAAGCAACAAAACTTATCGGTAACAATTCAGTATTTTATGGTGTTGTTTGCTGCAACAGCCGTTGCTTATTTGGTTTTTCTCGGTGAGATATGGTCTAGTAGAGTTTTCTCTATTATTACTGCTAACCTATTATTTATCACGGGCTTTTACAGTATTCGTTATGCCTTTTTATGGCGTAAAGGCTTTAAAAAGCACCTTTATCAAGATAAATTTTTCTATGCTCATGCCTGTATTTTTGTTTTCATTCAAACATATTTCTTCCATCTTGTTGATGACAACCTTAATCATCGTATTATTTTTGGGTTATTTAACTATATTGCGATTTTAATTGCTTGTTTACCTGTTATTCCTAAAAATAATTTAACCCTTAGCTATGGAGAAAAAGTCGCTATTTCTGCCATCATCATTTCCGCTTTATTACTGGCAAGTGCGCTATTTATACATTTATTTGAACTTGATATGTTTATTTACCAAACCTCTTTAATGATAGTACAAGGCATTACGGCTCTGTTTTTTCTTGGTGCATTTCAAACATTATTATTATCAGACATCAATGAATTACATTATAAGAATTCAATTACTGATCAATTAACTGGTTTATATAACCGACGCTTTTTTATTGAGCAAGCCAACAAAATACTCAAAAGTGCACAACGCCATGACTTTCCTATTTCACTAATTATGTGTGATATAGATCATTTCAAAAAAATCAATGATCGTTATGGTCATAATGTGGGTGACAAAGTTTTACAGAATTTTAGTAAGCTATTAACCACAATCATAAGAGAAACTGATACGCTGAGTCGCTACGGTGGTGAAGAATTTGCTATTTTATTACCACAAACACCTATACAGGGTGCCGCTATTCTTGCTGAAAGAATGCGTAGTGAAACAGAAAAGATGACGATTTTAACAGATCAAAAAAAAATAAAATTTACCGCCAGTTTTGGTATCGCGGCAATTAACCAAAAAGACTATTTTGATGAAGGTTTAAAAGCATCAGATGATGCACTATATAAAGCCAAAGCACTTGGTCGTAATAAAGTTTGTATTTACCAAGCCACTTAAGCAGTAAAAATATAAAAAATTGATTTATATCAACTAGCAACTAATTGACAAAGTGCTACAGTTAATAAAATAAATATGTGAGTGATACATTACCTATTTTCGCTTTGCTCACTTTCAATATCAAGAAAATTAGCAGGTAATGATTTATTACAACTTATTGTGAAATTTCAACATAAAAGTCAATAAAAAAGCTGCTATAGAAATAGTTATATTAAACTTAAAAAACAGGGAGCGTTATAATAGGGCGTGTTTAGGTTGAACAAAATTCAAACTCGAAAGATAAACACGCCTAAAAACAGAGATAGCTTTATCTCATCAACAATAAAACTTTGGGGAAAGTTATATGAGTACAAGAAGTTCAGGTAAAGAGCAATTATTTAATCCAAATGACATTTTACTTTCAATCACCGATCTCGATAGCCGTATAAAATATGCTAATCCTGAATTTTGTCAAATTGCAGGGTTTTCTTTAGAAGAATTACAAGGTAGCCCACACAATATTGTTCGCCACCCTGATATGCCTAAGGCGGCATTTAAAGATTTATGGACATTTATTCAGCAAGGTAAATCTTGGATGGGGCCCGTAAAAAACCGTTGTAAAAATGGTGACTATTATTGGGTAAATGCTTATGTAACCCCAATTAAAGATGCCTCAGGTAAAAATATAGAATACCAATCTGTCAGAACCAAATTAGACGACCATGTAAAACAACGTGCTGAAAAGCTTTACCAGCAATTAAATCGTGGTGAACAACCTTTTGCCTTAAAATATAAGATAGACCAATCATTCTGGTTTCAAGCCACTTTTATCTTATTTTTTATTGCCACCCTAGCCGCAACACTATTTTCAACGATGAGCTTATTTGCGACTTTACCTATGCTACTGATCAGCTTATTCACCACAATTATGTATATGAAGTGGCGTACACGTTTTATGAAAGTAAAACAACAAGCTTTAGAGGTTTTTGACAACCCGTTAATGAGCTACATGTATTCAGGGCGCAACGACGTTTTAGGTGCAATAGAGCTTTCTTTAGCAATGCGTAAAGCTGAAATTAATGCTGTTGTTGGGCGTGTTACCGACGTTTCAATACACGTTAGTGAAAATGCTAAAGACACCTCAATAAAAAGTACGCAAGTGGCAGAACGCTTAAACCAGCAAAAAAGTGAATCTGAACAAGTCGCTACCGCCATCAATCAAATGTCAGCTACAGTACATGATTTAGCTCGAACTGTGGCAGAAACCGCTAAAGCTACAGAGCATGGTAGAGAATTAACCGAGCAAGGCCAGCAAGTTGTTAAAACCACCGTAAATGCGATTAATGAATTATCAACACAACTTGCAGAAGTTGATAGTATGATCACTCGCCTCGCTCAAGGCAGTAATGCTATTACCACTATTTTAACTGAGATCAGCAGTATTGCCGACCAAACCAACTTACTTGCACTAAATGCCGCCATTGAAGCAGCACGCGCAGGTGAACAAGGCCGAGGCTTTGCAGTAGTAGCTGAAGAAGTACGTGCATTAGCCATGCGTACCCAACAATCAACAGAAGAAATAAAAGATCAGTTACAAGAGTTAAAGGCAAATTCTGATAATGCCGTCAACGCTATGATAAAAGGCAATAAATTATCAGAAAATTGCGTGTCACTTTCACAACAAACCGGCGAGGCATTGGTGCAAATACATGATGAAGTATCACTTATTTCAGATTCTGCTGCGCAAATTGCTACAGCCATTGATGAACAGTCAATGGTTACCGAACAAGTAAGCCAAAACGTAGTGCGTATTAATGAATTAACCATTGATTGTGAGCAAAGTAGTGTTGAAGCAACCTCATCATCAGCGGAGTTATTGAAACAACTCGACGATCAACAAGCTTTAATCAAACAATTTAGAAGTTAGTACCCACCTATTGATCTTTAGGGGTGTTGTATTTTCAAGTGTGCACAAAGCTATTCTTAAAAGTACAACACTCTCTAAATTTAACCTGTGACTCAGTTGCTTATCAGTGCCTATTTAACCTAAAATACGCTTTATATTTATTGGTAATAAACAAAAAGGTTTTTTTATGGCATTGCCAGACAAATTTATTTATTCAATGCACCGTGTTAGTAAAGTTGTTCCTCCTAAAAGAACAATTTTAAAAGATATTTCTCTTTCTTTTTTTCCTGGGGCTAAAATTGGTGTTTTAGGTTTAAATGGTGCAGGTAAATCAACATTACTGCGTATTATGGCAGGTATTGATACCGAATTTGAAGGTGAAGCAAAAGCACTTTCGGGTACCAAAATAGGCTATTTACCGCAAGAACCTCAACTAGATGAAAGCAAAACAGTGCGTGAAATTGTTGAAGAAGCGGTTGCTGAAGTCAAAGATGCCTTAGCTCGCTTAGACGCTGTTTATGCCGCTTATGCAGAAGAAGATGCTGATTTTGATGCACTTGCAAAAGAACAAGGTGAATTAGAAGCCATTATTGCAAGCCAAGACGGTCACAATATTGACAATGTACTAGAGCGTGCCGCCGATGCCCTACGTTTACCCGAATGGGAACAAAAAATAAGTGTATTAAGTGGTGGTGAGCGTCGTCGTGTTGCTTTATGCCGGTTATTATTACAAAAGCCCGACATGCTGCTACTTGATGAGCCTACCAACCATTTAGATGCAGAGTCTGTTGCTTGGTTAGAACGTTTCTTACACGATTACTCAGGCACTGTGGTTGCTATTACCCATGATAGATATTTCTTAGATAATGTTGCGGGTTGGATTTTAGAGCTTGATCGCGGTCATGGTATTCCCTGGGAAGGTAACTATTCTTCTTGGTTAGAACAAAAAGATAAGCGTTTAGAGCAAGAAAGCCGCGCAGAAAGTGCGTTACAAAAAACCATTAAGCATGAATTAGAATGGGTGCGCTCAAACCCTAAAGGTCGCCAAGCAAAAAGTAAAGCACGTATGGCACGTTTTGAAGAGTTAACAAATCAAGAACACCAAAAACGTAACGAAACCAATGAATTATACATTCCACCAGGGCCTCGTTTAGGTGATAAAGTTCTAGATGTCAATAACTTAACAAAATCTTATGGCGATCGAGTGTTAATTGATAATTTAAGCTTTAGCCTACCTAAAGGCGCCATAGTAGGTATTATTGGTGCTAACGGTGCAGGTAAATCAACATTATTTAAAATGATTTCAGGCACAGAACAGCCCGACTCAGGCTCAATTGAACTTGGTGAAACGGTAAAACTGGCCAGTGTCGACCAATTTCGCGATAATATGGAAGGTAATAATACTGTCTATCAAGAAATATCTGAAGGACACGATATTATTGAAATTGGCAACTATCAGATCCCCAGTCGTGCTTATGTAAGTCGTTTTAATTTTAAAGGCACAGATCAACAAAAATTTATCAAAGACTTATCAGGTGGTGAACGCAATCGTGTCCATTTAGCCAAATTAGTTAAAGTAGGCGGTAACTTATTACTACTTGATGAACCAACCAATGATTTAGATATTGAAACATTACGTGCACTTGAAGAAGCCTTGTTAGAGTTTCCTGGCTGCGCTATGGTGATTTCACATGACCGTTGGTTTTTAGATCGTATTGCCACCCATATTCTTGATTACCGAGATGAAGGGCAAGTCAACTTCTTTGAAGGTAATTTTACTGAATATGATGAATGGCTAAAAAAAACCTATGGTGCACAAGCAGTTGAACCTCATCGTATAAAATACAAACGAATTCAAAAATAATTGCAACAAGTCATAAAAAATTAAGCACCTTAGGGTGCTTTTTTTTCAACTAATACTATGCTAAATATAAGTAATCAATCGAATAATAAGTCAAACAATGGAAAATCGTCGTCAATTTACCCGAATACTGTTTTCAATAAAAGCAACGCTTACGGTAGAAGAGCGTGATTACCCTGTAGCCATACATGACATTTCACTCAATGGAGCCTTAGTTACTACGCCCAAAGTTGAAGAAGTGTTAAAAGGCAAACTCGGCACATTAAGTTTTACACTTGATGATCATGAATCAGAAGTGCTCATGCACATTGCCGTTGTTCACCAAGATAAAGAAGAAACAGGGTTGCAATGCAATGCTATTGATATTGACAGCATAACCCATTTAAGACGCTTGGTAGAGCTCAATTTAGGTGATGATAGCCAACTTAATAAGGAATTATCACAACTAACACGTAATAGTTAACTAGCAGAAAGGGTTAGCTCAATTTTTACTTCAGTAGGTAGGATCACGATGAAGCATCTCATTATTTCATTTATTTGCCCTGATCGCTCAGGTTTAGTCAACACACTTTCAAGCATTGTTAAACAATATCAAGGCAACTGGCAATCAAGCAGCATGCATAATTTGTCAGGATTTTTCGCTGGGGTAATAGAAATTGCTGTGGAAGATCAACACACTGATGCCCTAATAAAAGAAATTAGTGCCATTGAAGAGATGCAAACCCAGGTTGTTATAACCAACCCACCTGAAACCACACCGCAAGCAACCATTGTATTAGAATTAACCGCAAATGACAGAGCGGGCATTATTCAAGATATTTCAGCGGTAATTCATCATCAAAATGGTAATTTAATAAAATTAGTGAGCAAACAAGACAATGCTGCGCATTCAGGACAATTAATGTTTAAAGCCAAAGCGACAATTGCCGTACCAGAAAACAATATTGAGCCTTTAATCGAAGCATTAGAAAATTTAGCCGATGACTTAATGGTTGATATTAGCCGTTAACACACTAGAAATAACCAACATAGAGTGCTCTTTCAATTCATTTAAAAGCGTTTTAATCATAACAAGTCGTGTATATCTCAACAAACACGACTCAATAAAGATAAAAACGCTTTCATCCTAGCAAACCTTATATTTTCTAATTTAACACCCAATTAGCGGCAAAATAAACACTAATATAACCCACACTGTATGCAATAGTTAAATAGAAGAAGTTACGCATGTAACTCATAAAATTTAACTCTTTTACCTTACTCATGGCAATAATACCTGCAGCAGAACCTATCACTAAAATAGAACCACCAACGCCTGTTGCATAGGTTAGCATTAGCCACTCGGTAACTTTCATTTCAACATCAGCTTTAAGCAAAGCTGCAGTTAAAGGCACGTTATCGATCACTGACGACATAAAACCAACAAGATAGTTAACTTCAATCGCAGGTAAGTAGTCATAAAGTACCGTAAAGCCACTTAAAACACCGGTTTCTTTTAAAATACCTACCAGTAATAACACCCCTAAGAAAAATAATAGGGCGTCGTATTCCACTTCTCGAATATAGTTTAAAACATCTTTATTATGACTTTGGGTAAAGTTTGCGACTAAAAACATTACTGATAAGCCAAACAAAAAGCTTAGTACCGGAGGAATTTGAAAAAATACATTGGCAAGTAATGTGCCTAAAATGGTGCATAAAAAGATCACTGCGATCAAAATATCATTTTTTGCAATTTTAATACGTGTTTGAGTAAGCTCTACTTTGCCAGATAGCTTTAAAGACAATAAGGTTGCCAATGTGAGTACACCAAGTAATGAAGGCAAAACCAATATTAATAAGTTAGCAATGGTAACCTTGTCTTCTAAGAAAATCATCAAGGTTGTTACATCACCAGTAATCAATGACACCCCACCACTATTTACCGCAAAAATAATTAAGGTTGCATATTTTAAGCGTTTTTTTACATCAAGCTGTAAATTCACTACCACGGCTATAGACACTAAAGTCGCGGTGACGTTATCAGCAAAAGAGGAAAAAATAAATGCAAAAATCGCAATAACAAACATCAAACCCCGCTCTGAAATAGCTTTTGGCAAGATACGTTGCACGAGTGCGGAAATAAACCCCTTGCTGTTCAAATAAGCAACAAAAGTCATTGCTGACATCAAAAATAACCATAATGTGGCTATTTCTAACAGGTTTTCATTGAGTTGATGGTTGGTTCCAGAAGAACTGACCGGATGAATAGGAAAAATAAAGTCTAAAATCCAACACAAGGTGCCAAAAAACAGCGTACTTTTCGCTTTATTAATATGAATAATATCTTCGGTAATAATCATAATAAAACTGATTATTACCAAGGCAAGAATAACTGAAGTGATCATAACGACACAGCCGCCACAAGGTTATTAGTAATATGATAATAAGGCGCACATTCTATCACCATAATATAATAATGGTTAATGCTTTTTTCATATTATTTATGGCCATTGTTTAAAAATGAAACCTTATACACCCAGAGCTATGCGTTGCTGATAGCTTTTTCACGTTCAACATATTTCAGCCATTGTTGCGCTACTTTTTGACGATTGAATTAAGGCGTGTTTATCTTTGGAGTATATTTTTGCAACATTTTGTTTGGGTTCACCGAAAAGCGTCCTGCTTCTTGTTGCTCCCTTTTAAAGAAAATACCATTAATAGCGATTCTATTAAGTAAATGATCAAAAAAGGCTTGCCCAAATAGCAAGCCTTAATAAAAGTAACCCATTTTTTATTATATACTCATTCCAGTTGGAAATGCTGTATGGGTATAGTATTAAATTAATTTTGGTATTTACGCGCCGCAAAGCCCAATAGAGCTAAAGCGAAAATAGCGACCGTAGAAGGCTCAGGAACACTTGTTGGTGCCAAACTTCTCGCGACAATTCCTCCATTGGCATTTAACGCAATAAAGTTCGAAAAAGCAACAGAATTCATTTGAAAAAATTCAAAGGATTCATCTGAATCAGCGGTGATAGCACTACCTGATACCCCATCCCATGCAAAAATATTTACATAAAGATCGGCACCAAAAAGTTCACTAAAATCACCAAGTGAAAAAGGTAATATTTGGCTTCCACCATTATTTAAAGCCGCCATATTAGTATCCCATGCCGATGCCGATAACTGCATACCAGACCAACCTAAGCGCTCAGCATATACATCGCCTTCAAATTCTTCCGCCATATTCGTTGATACCGCAAAAAGTGTAATGCTCAATGTTGACGATTCATCAAGTATATCTAACATGTACTCTACGTCATTACCTAATTCACCTACAAACACATTTTCAGTTACATTAACAACGCCATTAATACCATAAATAATCCCCCCTTCACTTGGTGGCGGTGGTGCGATTATCGTTGCAGATACGGTAGCTGATAAGAATAATGTAGGCATAACGGTAAGCATTATTGTTTTATAAAATCTAACCACATTACTAATAAGTCTCATTTTTTTCATCCCTAATTTGTATTTATTAAAATATATTAAAATTTACATGAGTAAACACTAATTAATCATATAATAATATTTACAGCAACATATATACCACTAATATAAACACAATATTTTCAATGAGTTAAAATAGAGACTTAAAAGCAGCACTTAAATTTGTAAAAAATACTGACAACTTTTTTAAGCGCATATAAAAAAAGCCAAGCTCATCAGCTTGACCTTTTAATGTTAAAGCTATTT
The DNA here is from genome assembly GCA_015487235.1 of Alteromonadaceae bacterium. Lineage (GTDB taxonomy): Bacteria > Pseudomonadota > Gammaproteobacteria > Enterobacterales > Alteromonadaceae. Next base: position 24,525 of record WFQC01000034.1, on the reverse strand, counting down.
ATTCTAAAATTATAACAATCCTAATTTTTTCAATTCTTTATCAACAACTTTTTTAGGTAATGGAATATAACCGTCTTTTTCTACAATTTTTTGGCCTGACTTTGATAATACCATTTTCAAGAATTCAGCTTCCATTGGAGCTAACGGCTTATTTGGGTGTTTGTTAACGTAAACATAAAGATAACGAGAAAGTGGGTACTTACCTGTTAAGGCATTTTCCATGCTTGCCTCTACGTAATTATCTCCTTTCTTACTTAATGCTAAAGCTCGAACACCTGAGGTTTTATAACCAATACCTGAATAACCAATACCATTTAATGATGCAGAAACTGACTGTACAACAGACGCAGAACCAGGTTGTTCATTAACGGTATTTTTAAAATCACCTTTACATAGGGCTTTTTTCTTAAAGTAGCCATAAGTACCTGAAACAGAGTTACGGCCATAAAGTTGAATATCTTTACCAACCCATTCACCGGTTAAGCCTAAATCACCCCAACGATCAATTGATTTTGGTGCACCACATTTACGGTTACTTGAAAAAATAGCATCAACTTGATCGATACGTAAACCTTTTAGTGGATTGTCTTTATTAACAAAAACAGCTAAAGCATCAATTGCAACACGTACCGCTGTAGGTTTATAACCATGACGCTTTTCAAAAGCAGCAATTTCACGAGACTTCATTTTACGGCTCATAGGGCCTAAATTTGATGTTGCTTCAGTTAATGCTGGTGGCGCAGTAGATGAACCAGCCGCTTGAATTTGTACATTCACATTTGGGTAGTTACGCTTAAATTCTTCAGCCCAAAAAGTCATCATATTGGCTAAGGTATCTGATCCTACCGAAGACAAATTACCTGAAACACCACTAACTTTGTGATATTCAGGTAAATCTTTATCCATGGCAACACTTGGCAGTGCAAAAACACTTGCTACGGTTAAACTCATTACACCTACAAGGCGTTTTAAACTTGGCTTTAAACTCATTACTATCTCCAGTGAGCATTTATTTAAATTGTCACAACTAGTATCTAAAAAACTTATGACAATTATATTTAACTAATATGACAGTTATATGACAAAAGCACTTTTACTCTGACAGAATGATAGGTGGTTGCTTAAAAGTTATAGTGAAGGTACTGCCTTTTCCCCATTCACTGCTAATATCTAAGGTAGCGTTATGGCGTTGTAATACGTGTTTAACTATCGCTAAGCCTAAACCTGAGCCGCCAGTATCACGAGATCGAGAAGTGTCGACACGATAAAATCGCTCTGTTAAACGGTGCAAGTGCTCTGCTTTTATGCCAACACCATTATCGGCTACTGAAAAAACCGCATTACCTGCAATTTTCTGCCATGTGATCGCTATTTTTCCTGCTTTAGGAGTATAATGAATAGCATTAGCAATTAAATTAGTACACGCACTTTTTATTTCAGATTCATTACCTAAAATAGCTAACGTTTCGTCTATATGACTGGTGATATGATGTTGTTTATTTTTATTTAACCATTGTGCATCATCAATTAAACTGGCTAAAAGCATTGGCATCATAATCGTTTGTAGCGCTGAGTTTTGTTGGGTAGACTCAACATGAGAAAGCTGTAACAGTTGTTCAACTAAATTATCCATTCGGGTAATTTGCCCTTCCATTGTCGTAAAGGCTTTTTTCCACATTGAATTTAACTCATCAGAAGACATTTCAAACATTTCAATATAGCCCCTAACAACCGTTAAAGGGGTTTTTAATTCATGAGATACGTTAGCAACAAAGTCTCGTCGCATGGTTTCCATACGATATATTTGGCTAATATCGCGAGCCAATAAAAGAAATTGCTCACTGCCATACGGCATTAAACGCATTTCAAGTTGAATATTACTGTCAATGGTTGATGGAATGGTGCAAGGCTCTTGATAATCACCTTTGAGTAGATAATCAACAAATGCAGGATAACGTATTAAATTATCAATTCGCTGCCCCACATCACTCGGATAACGAATACCAATTAAATTAAGGGCCTTACTGTTAGCCCATATGATCACTAAATCACTCGATAGAATAACCGCACCATCAGGTAAGGCTTCTGCACCATCACGGTATTGTCTTATTTGCTCTGTTAATTTTTTTTGTCGTTTACGCAGTTTACGTATTTTTTTATTTAAACCATCAAAAATTCGCCCCCAAAGACCCAAACTTTCAGGGGGCGAAATGGTTTTACTGTGCCAAAGCCAGTTAGCAAGGCTGTGCAATTGCTTATAATGCCAACCAATAAAAACAAGGCTGATAAAAAAAAGTATTGGCCAAATATAATCTAACCAATACCCCAATAAAAAGCCGATAACAAAAACAATAAACAGTTTAAAAAAAATTTGATACGGTGATTCTTGAACATGCATAAAGCAATTTATCTACTGGTAAAAATTAAGTTGTCATTCGACAAGAAAAACGATAGCCAGAGCCTCGTACTGTTTGCACAAAATTTTCATGGCCTGCGCCACTGATCGCTTTTCGTAATCGTCTTATATGAACATCTACGGTTCTGTCTTCAACGTAAACATTCATGCCCCAAACATTATCTAACAATTGTTCTCGAGAATATACTCTTTCTGGGTGGGTCATAAAAAAATGTAATAAACGAAACTCTGTTGGCCCTAAATCAAGCGGTTTTCCGTGAATACTCACGCGATGTGAAACCGGATCGAGTGACAAGCCTTGAAACTCAATCACTTCTTCTAATGAGGTAGGAGAAACACGGCGAATTACTGCCTTAATACGCGCAATTAACTCTTTAGGAGAAAAAGGTTTCGTCACATAATCATCAATACCTGCGTCAAAGCCTTTTACTTTATCCTCTTCATCACTGCGTGCCGTTAACATAATAATAGGAATATTACGCGTGTATTCATTACGCTTTAATTCTTTAGCCAACTTCACGCCAGTGCCACCTGGTAGCATCCAATCAAGTAGTATTAAATCAGGATAAGGCTCTTTTAGTAATGAAAAAGCATGATCATAATCTTTTGCTTCTACACTGTTATAGCCGTTTTGATCTAATACAAAAGAAATCATTTCTCGTATGGGCGCTTCATCTTCTACAACGAGTATTTGTCTATTCATTTTCTTATCCATGATAAAACTCTATGTGAATAGTTTGCACAACTTAAATGACAGTTTTATGACAATCGTAACTAAAAGTAACTTATTTATTTGAAACTTCATATATAAGCGTTAAAATTAACCTATATAATTTTTTATAAAAAGTTATATAAAACCTACAAAACAAACACTTACGAGGTAACTCTTTTATGCGACAAAATCTACACATTAGTCTGTGGTTCTTGTTTTTATTTTTAGCTTTTCCTGCTCTCGCTAATGATCACCAAAACTTTGCGGTTATCGTTAACGCAAAAAACACTCAAAAAATTGATAAAAAGCTCATTAAAAATATTGCTTCCGACATTATTGCCAACTGGGAGAATGGTGAACCAATCAAGCTCTATTTTCCACGAGTAAAATCAGTCACTAGACGTAGTTTTACCTTAGATGTATTAGGTATTAGTGCGAAACAAGACGCCATGAATTGGGAAAACAAGAAAATTACCAATACCTTGAATAATAAGATGCCTAAATACTTACGCGATAAAATTATTCTAAAAATGGTGGCTAAACATCCTAACGCTCTCGGTTATGTTTCACCCGATATCATCAAAGATAACCCCAATATTCGAGTTGTTTACACAAACTAATACACTACGCGCAAATTTAATTTATTTAACGGAGATAGACCATGACTTATAATTTACGGTCTTTAACTATGAACAATATTCCTTTTACTTATAAAAAGCTCATCCCTTTATTAGGTTTAGCATTATGCTCAAATGCAGTGTTAGCACAAGAAAATACCACTCTTGTTGAGAAAAAAATAGCCGCCATAGAAAAGCAATTAGCTGATTTAAAACAGCAACTAAAAGCTCAACAAGAAAACAATGAAGAAACGACTGAACGTATTGACGAAATAGAAGATAATTTAAGCGAAACCCAAGAAAATTTAGATAATTCTTTTAAAATAAGCAGTTATACTGACTTAGAGTATATTCAAACCTCTAAAGTTGGCGCTAAAGAAGGGGTAAGATTACATCATTTTTCAATCTTTTTAGAAAAACAATTAACCCCTGACTTAAAGTTTTTCTCTGAAACTGAATATGAAGATGCCCCTAAGTTTGAAGGCACTGACACCAATGACGGTAAAATTTTTGTTGAAGCTATTAACTTAACTTGGCGTGTAAATTCACAGCTTAAATTACGTGCTGGCCGTTTTTTCACACCTTCTGGTATATGGTCTGAGTTTCACTACCCACCTTATGTGCCAACACAAGATAGACCTTTATTTATACGAAAAATATTCCCACAAGTTATTGATGGTGTTTCAGCTTTTGGGCAATATGAAGTTAGCAATAACTTTATTAATTACACATTTTATTCGGGCAATGGTGAAGGTAACAATGGTCGAGGCGATCAAAATTCAAGTAAGTCGGTTGGTCTAAGAACTCAACTTATATTACCTGCTTTGAAGAATTCTATCGTTGGTTTAGATTACTACCAAGACACGTTAAACACGGGAATTGACAAGCAAGTTTATGGTGCTCATGGTAAATTTAATTTTGATAACTTTACTGTTCAAACAGAATACGCCAAAGGCGAACTATCAGGTAATTCAGCATTTACACAAGACATGTTAGGTTATTATGTGCAAGGTGTGTATGACTATAAAGATTTTTCTTTTGGTTATCGTTATGACTTTTATGATAAAGACAGAGCTAGTGCTGTTGACCATAAAAAACATAACTATTTTGTAAACTACCATGTAACACCTAATATCGTGTTAAAAGCAGAATATAATGACAATATTATTGAAGATAAAGACAATTACCAAGGCTTTATTTTATCAATAGCGGCTTTCTTACGTTAGAGACTATTGACTATTTAAACTTGTTGTTACAGTGCTTGGTTGGTCATTTTATTTAAAGGTGGTAGTACACTCAAAAGGTCAACACGCTCTAGCCTGCATTTAACCATAAAAAAACCTGCTAACAAATAGCAGGTTTTTTATTTAAGCCAAACTTAGGCGCTTAGCTTATGGCCAATAAAGTAATTATTAGAAAATATATTGCGCACGTAATGATAACGCATCACCATCAGTGATCGCTGCAACACTTGGGCCTGAGACATCAGTTTTGATGTAATTAACCATAAATCTAACATTTGAGTTAGCGTAATAGTTAACACCAAAGGTCATATTTTCAGTTTTAGTACCTTCATTATTATCAACCGCATCTAATGCACTAAAGCGAGCTACTAATTCCCACGCACCGCTTGCACTTTGTGGTTTAACTTTGCCAAAAGCCCCTTTTTTGTAAGGGCGAGATTCACCCGTTAAAAAGTAGCTACCCATTACATAGTAACCCGAATAATCAGCATCTAATGCACCTGCAACGGCATTCACTGACGCTTGTTGATATTCGGTTTGTAATGAAAAAGCACCCCATACACCAGCGGCTTCTAAGCCAATAAGATTAACGCTATCAGCAGCAGTTAGGGCACTAAAAGCAGGTTTGTCATTTGCTTTATGTACTTCTGCACGTTCTTTTATTTGGTAGCCGTTATTCGCATAATCACGCGATGATGCCGCTAAACCAAAATGAATAACATTAGTTTTAGTTTTTATTGGTGTATAAGTAACACGCCCTGTAACTGCATAGCTTTCTTTGTCGGCTTCGTCTTGGTTAATGGCAAATACACCACCTGCATAAGTAAAATCACCGCTTTTTCCTGCTAATGAAACACCATAGTTACGTGCAGGAGAAAAAGCATTAGTCATCATAGAACGCTCAATTGTAGAAATATATTTAGAGCTAGTTAACTCTTCTAAACCAAACGCTTCTTTATGCTTACCTATGGTAATACTACCAATTGATAACCCTTTGTATTTTAAATAAGCATCTTCAAATTTATCGCCACTGCTTTTATCATCAATATTGATTTGTAACTTAGCTTCCCAGTCTTTATTGAATTTACTTTTAATATAAATTCGACCACGTCTAATTTCAGAATCGCTACCCGTTTTCCCTGCGTTTGCTAAATTATTTACACCATCAAAGTTATCATAATCAAGCATAAAGCGACCGCCAAATTGAATTGAGCTATCACCTTGGCTAATTTTTAAACCACCATTAGACATTTTTACTTTTAAATCATCTGCTAGTGCTGGTAAGGTAAGAGCAGAACAAAGCGCAAGCGTAATAGCATTTTTAAATAATTTCATGTTAGACCTGTTTAATCGTTAGTTAAGCTAAAGTTGTTATCACAAAATAACGTTTGTTATCTGGTAATGACAATGAGAATACCTTGTCATCACTGTTTGATGGCGACATTGTGACATGCAACTATGACAGTTTTGTTACAAAGCAAGAAAAAAACAAGAATTTATTGTAATCTAAGGCATAAATTGTAATTCTGACTAGAATACTATTAAAGGCTATTGATCTTTCGAGATTATTTTTGTCATAAATAATGTAGCTCAATAAGTTTTAATTTACGTTAAACTTAAAGTGTGTGAGCCCATAAGCCCTAATATTGACAGTGAAAACCACCTAAAAAAGTATAATATGAAAACAACTAGCTTGTCTCGAAAACTGCTCAGCCGCGTATTATCAGTTTATTTTATACTGACATTTATCGTAACCTGTGGCCAAATAGTTGCCGAATATTATAACACTAAAAGTCACATTACTAACGAGCTACTCACCTTAGAAAAAACCTTTACTGGCAGCCTTACACGCGCCGTGTGGGAGCTAAATACTCAACAAGCAATAGACATTGCTGAAGGATTAATCGCTATTCCAATGATCCAAGGGATCACCGTAACTGATGAAAATGGTGACATTATTACTCAACTTGGCAGAGCAACGAACCAAGAAGATTTAGAGTACATAAACGATAACGATTCAAGCAATGGCCATCAAATAATCAGCTCAACCAAAGGCGGGTTGTTTGGTCATTCTTTTCCTTTAATCTTTGAATTTTCAGGCCGAACAACACGTGTTGGCACGGTTGAATTACTTTCAAGTAATGAGGTTATTTTTGATCGCATTGAAGTAGGCATTTATTTTTTAATTGGTAATGCCATGATAAAAACAGCTTTTTTAGTATTTTTATTTACATTAGCTTTTAATCAATTACTCACTCGTCCTCTTGAAGAAATGAGCGAACAAATTAAACGCTTTGATATTGACGACCCTGAGTCATCAAAACTAAATACCATGCAGTATGAGCGCAATGAATTAACCATTTTAGAAGAAGCCTATAACAACCTTATTGATGAGTTAGTGCTCTATAAAGAGCGCTTAGATAAAGCGCAACAAGAAATAGTTAAAACTAATCAACAGCTCGATGAACACAACCTATTACTAGAGCAAGAAGTCGCGAAAAAAACTTCTTCACTCAGTAGCTCTATGCTTGAATTACAGAAACAAAAACAAGAACTTTTACAACAACAAGTAAAATTAAAAGACGAAAACAACCGCCGTCGTCATACCGAAGAGACCTTACTACAAACCAATAAAGATCTTAAAAATTCAGTATTAGAGCTAAAAAAAGCACAAGAAATGCTACTTACAACAGAAAAAATGGCAAGTTTAGGTAATTTATCTGCAGAAGTTTCTCATGAAATCAACACGCCTGTTGGTGTTAGTATTACCTCAACAAGTTACTTGGCTGACTTATTAGAGAATTTAATAAACAGTATTGCCTCGGGTAAGTTATCAAAGCGCGCACTAACTGACTTTACTCATAATGCCCAACAAAGTATTAATTTATTATTAGCCAATTTACAAAGAGCCTCAGACCTTATTGCCAGCTTTAAACAAGTTGCCGCCGATCAAACCAGCGATAAATTACGCAGGATTAATTTATCACAATACTTAAATGAAATTATTCAATCTTTAATGCCTAAGTTAAAGAAAACTAAACATAAAATTCATATAGACTGTCCAGATGATTTAACAATTTATACACACGCTGGTGCTATATCTCAAATTATAACGAATTTAATTGTTAATTCGCTGATACATGGTTTTGAAAATATTGAACAAGGTGACATTTTTATTAAAGCCTATAGAGACAACCATAACATTCATATTCACTATAGTGACAACGGTAAAGGGCTTACACCTGAGCAACTTAAACACTTATTTGAACCCTTTTACACAACAAAAGCATCAATGGGTGGTACAGGCTTAGGTACACATATTATTCATAATTTAGTCACCGATACATTAAATGGGAGCATAAAAGCTGAAAGCGAGTTAGGCAACGGTTTACGTTATGAAATAATCTTTTTAGATATGGCTGATGATTAGGCACTGAGGTACTTTCGTATTTCTACTTGCAAATTATAATGCAGCCCTAAGTTATTTTCGTTATGATTGCCCTCTTTAATTATTTATCCGTTCAATAGAACAGAGGGCTTTTAAATGTGGTTTAAAAACCTATATATTTTTGCTTTTACACGACCGTTTAAATGGTCTTTCGAAGAGTTAGAAAAACAATTATCTGAAAATACTTTTACGCCTTGTGCATCAACCGAATTATCACATTTTGGTTGGACAACCGCATTGGGTAAACACGGCAATAGTATTGCTCATATTGCCAATAATAATATTTTACTTTGCGCGCGCAAAGAAGAAAAAATTCTACCTGCCCCCGTTATTAAAGATCAATTAGAAGAAAAAATAGCCCAACTTGAACATGAGCATGGTCGTTCTGCCACTAAAAAAGAAAAAGAACAATTTAAAGAAGACATTATTTTTGAATTGCTTCCTCGTGCTTTTTCTCGTTTTACTGACACACACGGCTATATTAGCCCCGAGCAAAATATTATTGTGATCAATGCAAGTAGTAGAGGGAAAGCTGAAGACTTTTTAGCCCTGCTGAGAAAGTCATTAGGCACTTTACCTGTTACCAGTTTTTCACCTGATACGGCACCCGATGAAATAATGACCGATTGGTTAACCGGAAAAAACTTTATCGGTAACTTCCGATTGGGTATGGAAGCAGAGTTAAACGCCTTAGGAGACGACGGCGCTATTATTCGGGTGAAAAATCAAGATCTAACCAGTGATGAAATAAAGCATCACCTCGATGCTGAAAAATATGTAGTAAAACTGGCGTTAGAATGGGACGAGTCACTGTCGTTCATTCTCTGTGATGATTTAGCGATTAAACGCTTGAAATTTTTTGATGTAATTTATGAACAAAATGATGATATTGACAGTGATGATATTGTTGCAAAATTAGATGCCGATTTTGCACTAATGGCTGGCGAACTAAATCGATTTATTGCGGCACTACTTGCTGAGTTTTCATTAAAAACAGATAGTTACTTAGAAGATTAGGGCGAAAAAAGAATTAAAAACACAAATAATAAAGGAGCAGTAACGCTCCTTTATTATTGAGAATATCTACACAGGTCGTTAAACGCTCTAGTTAAACATAGCTTTTACATCAGCAACCAGTTCTTTAAATTCATCACTTTCCATATAATCTTCAGCAGGTAACACTTCTTTATCTACATAGCTTTTAATTAATGCCGCTCGTGTTGCCTCATTTTTAAATATCTCGTGATAAATCGCCCCCGCGCGCACAAAATCAAGATAACTCACTTCTTTAGGCAATACCGTTAAGTTACTCCAATCAGCAATAACAGCAGTTAACTCATCAGAAAAACCCCAAGCTTCTGAAATTTTAGCACCTATTTTACTTGAGAGTTTAACAATAGCTTGTTGTAAGAACGTTGGGTTAGCAAAAATATCTTGATGATGCTCTGCTTCCGTTAAAATAGGTAATACACCAACATTATGTACCAATGCCGCTAAGGTTAACGTATCTAACGTTAATGGTGCATGTTTATGTTTTTGTAAATAAACCGTCATCAAGGCAATAGCAACCGAAGCAACATCAACAGTTTTATTCCATGATTTTTTCAAATACTCAGCAATAAATTCATTGTCTGATTTAAAGACTTGCTCTAGTGCCATTGCTGTAGCAATAGTCTTAATTTGACGTAAACCAATACGCGTGACAGCTTGATTTACCGTTTCAACTTTTACACTACGACCAAATACTGCACTATTGGCAACTTTTAACATACCTAATGATAAAGCAGGATCTTGCGCAATTACTTCAGCCATTTTATGAAGATTAACCTCAGGATCATCAGCGGCTTGACGAACTTTTAAAGCAATTTCGGGTAAGGTGGGTAACACTAAAGCTTCTTGTTTGATTTTTTCTTCAAGGATCATATAAAGAGCATTTTCGGTCGCCATAAGATCTTCCTTTTATTTCATTGTTATTTTTAAACTTATCTTACTACTTATATAGCACAATTAAAGACATTTTCCTTTAAAAATATTGCTTTGCTAGTTGTTTTTTTTGAACTAAAACAATATTGTATTATTTTTAAACAATTGTTGACTCAACCGCTAAATCTTCAGAAAATCAGCCTTAACAAAAAACACCATAGGTTTTTACAGCCATCGTTATGAACACACTAAAACCATTAACTATTGGAGCATTAGCTAAGCAAGCAAATGTAAATAAAGAAACGATACGCTATTATCAAAAGCAAGGGTTAATTATAGAACCTCAAAAACCACTCAATGGCTTTCGTCACTACCCTGCTTCAACCATTGAACGTTTATTGTTTATAAAACGCGCTCAACAATTAGGTTTTTCACTCAAAGAAATTAAGCAACTATTGTTATTAGGAGAAAAAAACTGCCAAGACGTACAACAACTTGCCAAAGCTAAACGCGATAAAATTGAGCAACAAATAAAGTCATTACAACAGATAAATAGTGTACTTAATGACATGATCAATCAGTGCGACAACAATAATGATACTGACGATTGCCGCCTTATTAGCGCCCTGTCAAAACAAGGTTTTTTACAACCGATGACTTAAAGCACAAAAATATTTAATCTCACCCTTGACTCTGTACCCAAGTACAGCTTGTAATATCTTGTTTAACAAGATAGCTGAGCAACTGTAAGATGTTTGGGTATATCATACAAAAAGTTACAGTATTTTATTTTTAATTAGACGCTAATTTTGATAATCTAACCGCCTACTAGCCAAGGATAAAACATTTGATGATGCAACGTATTTTATTGTTTATGTTAATTTCATTACTGACTTTACAGTCAGTCGATGCAGTTGCTGATGCAATAAAATTTCATCAACCTAATACGAGCTATACAGAAACTGATTATTACCCACTCAACACTGTAGCAGATACCAATACTGTAACGAATGACAATTCACAAAATATCAATAATAAAATTAATGATCATTGTTGTTATTGTCATGGTATCAGTAGTGCACTTTTTATTGATACTTCGCTAGGCTTTTTCGCAATAAATACAAGCGATCAACTTATTAATTATCACGTTATCTACAATTCTTATTTAATCACTCCTGATTTACGACCACCGATTGTTTAACTCCCTTCATCTGTAATAGCCTTAACTTTAGGCTTTCGATGAATATCTATTTAAAAAATCACTAACGGTTTCCTCTTAGCAGCTATTTATTATCTGCATAGTACGACCGTCGGTTAACATTAAATTTGATCAATGAGTTCAAAGAATGAAATTTATAACCCGAAAAACAACTGGGGCATTATTATGCCTGAGTTTATCTTATTCAGTAATGGCTCAATCGCCAGAAAGCTCAGTAAGTGAAAAAACGACTATTTGGTTAAGTCAGCAAATTAATCAACATCCTGAAATAATCGCCGCAAAAGCGGCAATGCAGTCTTTAGTGACAAATGCTAAAGGGCAAAAGTTGCCTATTTATAACCCTGAATTAGAAACCGGGTATGAACGAGAAGGTTCTGCTAACAACTATGCGGTAGGCATTAATCAAACCCTTGATTGGTGGGATAAACAAGATGCACGTACCGAACAAGCTAACTTTATGATTGCGCAAGCTAAGCAAAACTTTCATTATTTATGGCAAACAAAAGTTGCACAAGCATTACAAGCCTTAATAGTATGGCGATCAGCTAAAAAACAAGCCGATATTGCGCTAGCACAAGAGCAACAATTAGGTACATTACTTGACGTAATAAAGCAACGCCAAAAAACTGGTGATTTAGGTGAAATAGATGCAGAATTAACCTTTTTGTCATTATCACAACGTTTAAATCAAACAGCGCAAGCACAAGTTGCTTTAGAACAGGCACAAGCACAAGTAAAAGCCTTATTACCCAACTGGCAACCTAACTTAAAAATATTACCTCAACAGGGTTTTGCTATTGATAATTATGAATTATCACCCACACTGCGCCAACAATATCTAAATCAACACCCGCTAGTATTAGCAGCAAAAGCACAATGGCAAAATAGTCAAAGTGATGCTCAACTAGCAGCCTTAAATGCTAAAGCTGACCCAACTGTTGGTGTTAGTGTTGGTGAAACTGATCGCGAAACAACCATTGGTCTTTCATTTTCAATGCCTTTAAATATTCGCAATAATTATTCAACACAAATTAATGCAGCTAACCAACAAGCCTTGTCATTAGAAGCAAATTTACAAGCTGTTTTGCGTCAGCAAAAATTTGCTATTCAAGCCAGTTCAGCCACCGTAAAAACCTATCAGCAAAGTTATTTGCGTTGGCAAAAATTGATGCAGGGTAGAGATAAGCGCAGTGAAACCCTGCTAACTAAACAATGGCAAAGTGGTGATATTAGTACGCCAGAGTATTTATTGGCACTGAGTCAACGCGCAGAAGGGCTTTATGCAGGTATCGAACTAGAAATGCAATTTAAGTTAAGTCAAATCGAGTGGCTACTACAGCTTGGCCAAATTAACACCGCACTCAAGCAATTAAAGCACTAGACAACCTATTTTTTGGAAATAAAGACAGATGAATAAATTAATAAAACAATTTGCACTTTCAAGCTTATTTGTAAGTTTAACCACCATATCAGCGTCTTCCTTTGCGGGAAGCGAAAAAGCAGATGAACACAATCATCAACAACAAGAAACACATAACGAACAGCAAAGTGAAGAACAAGGAACGGCTTTATCGTCAGCACAGCTTAGCTTAGCCAATGTCAAAGTAAGCACACTAAGCCCAAAAGTAATTGATTATACTATTTACGCACCCGCAGAAATAAAAGCCAATGACTACACCAGTTATTTAGTATCGCCACGCGTTGACTCCATTGTACTTAAACGCCACGTAACACTCGGTGATCATGTTGAAAAAGATCAACCTTTAGTCACCTTATTTAGCGAATCAGTTGCACAAGCTCAAGCCAGCTTTCAAGTAGCGCAAGCAGAATGGCAACGAGTACAAAAATTAGGACGAAAAACAGTAGGCGATAAACGCTACATTGAAGCTAAAACCGACTATCAAGCTGATTTAGGTCGCTTATTAGCTTTTGGTTTGTCAGAAAATGCCATTAAAGATCTCAAAGTAAACTCGAATAATCTTGGTCAATATACACTTAATGCTAAAGCTACTGGCGCGGTACTTTCTGATAATTTTCGTCAAGGTCAACGTCTTAATGCAGGCGATACTTTGATCGAATTAGCTAATGAGCATACCTTATGGGTTGAAGCTCGATTAGCGCCAACAATGCAACTAAACTTGCCTGTTGGCTCTGAGGCGGAAGTTGTTGTAGCTAATAAAACCTATAAGGCTCGTGTTATTCAAAAAGCACATACCATAGATCCGCAAACTCGTACTCGCACTGTACGCTTATTAGTTGAAAATGACGATCACCAGTTACATTCAGGCTTATTTGCCGATGTTTATTTTTTATTTAAAAGTGATAAAGCCGTACTTGCCGTGCCAGAAGCAGCGTTAATGCGCAGTAGCGATGGTGATTGGCAAGTGTTTATTGAACACGAGGGTAAATTTCAAGGTGTTGAAGTTGAATTAGGTCAACAATTTGGTACGCATACACAAAAATGGCGTGAAATTACGGGCATTCCTGCAGGTAGTAAAGTCGTAACCCAAGGTGCCTTTTATGTGGCTGCCGAAATCGCTAAAAGCGGTTTTGATGTGCATAATCACTAGGAGAATTTTATGTTAAATCGTTTAATTGATTGGTCTGTAACAAATCGATTATTAGTGATTATTGCCTTAATAGCATTTACCGCTATGGCTATTTTTACTATTCCTCGCCTAAATTTAGATGCTTTTCCTGATGTTACTAATGTGCAAGTTGCTATTAACACTGAAGCCCCAGGGTTAGCTGCAGAAGAAGTAGAGCAATTAATAACTTTCCCTATCGAAGCAGTAATGTACGCATTACCTGATGTAGAAGAAGTACGCTCTATCTCTAAAACAGGGTTATCAGGTATTACTGTTGTTTTTAAAGAAGGCACTGATATTTATTTTGCCCGTCAACTGGTATTTGAACGCTTGCAATCAGCAAAAGAAATGATCCCTGACGGTGTTGGTACACCCGAAATAGGGCCAAATACTTCAGGTTTAGGTCAAGTTTATCAATATTTATTATTAGCTGATAAAGACTCTGGCTATGACAAAATGTCATTACGCAGCCTTAATGATTGGGTAGTAAAACTATTACTTATGCCTGTTGACGGCGTAACTGATGTACTTGCCTTTGGGGGTGAAGTAAAACAATACCAAGTTAATATTAACCCTTCGCGTTTACTAGCCTATCAAATTACTCAAGAAGATGTTGCCAATGCACTTGAAAATAATAATAACAACGCGGGTGGTTGGTATATGGATAGAGGGCAAGAGCAACTAATTATTCGTGGTGTTGGTTGGTTAAGTTCAGGTGAACAAGGGCTAAAAGAGTTAGCGCAAATACCGGTAAAAACGATTAATGGCACTGTTGTGTATTTATCTGATGTTGCAACCATAGAATTTGGTAGTGAAATTCGCCAAGGCGCGGTTACCATGACCAAACGTGTCGGTGAAAATAACAGTGAATTTTTAGGTGAGGTAGTCTCAGGCATTGTACTTAAACGTATGGGGGCTAACACCAAAGTCACCATTGACGGTATAAAAGATAGAATACCATTAATTCAACAAGCCTTACCTGAAGGCGTGCGTTTTGAAGCCATCTATGATCAAGCAGATCTTATAGAAAAAGCCGTAGATACCGTTGTAAAAGCCTTACTCGAAGCCTTTGTATTTATAGTTATCGTACTTATACTTTTTTTACTTAATATTCGTGCAGTACTTTTGGTACTGATTTCAATTCCACTCTCGGTAGGTATGGCGCTAACCGTTATGGCTTATCATGGTTTATCAGCTAATTTAATGTCATTAGGCGGCTTAGCTGTTGCTATTGGGATGATGGTTGATGGAGCGGTTGTTATGATGGAAAATATTTTTAAGCATTTAAGCCATCCTGATGAACGCCATGAGCAAGGTCACGATTTCAAACCTGAAGATGATACTAATGTTGGTCTTCGTATTCAAGAAGCCGCTAAAGAAGTGGCTAAACCCGTCTTTTTTGCGGTGACTATTATCATGGTAGTATTTGCACCACTCTTTAGCTTAGAGGGCGTTGAAGGTAAATTATTTCAACCTATGGCCATTAGTATCATGATTGCCATGGCAGCATCGCTTGCAGTTTCACTGATTGTTGTTCCTGCTTTAGCAAGCTTCTTATTTAAGCGCGGTTTATCACCGAAAAAAGGTGCAAGAGTAAGCCCAATCGTACGCGTTTTAGAAAAAGCTTATCGCAACGCATTAACAAAGGCAATGCAAGCGAAAAAAATTGTCTTGCTTGGCGCGGCAGCGTTATTAGTTAGTGCGCTATTTTTAGTACCACATTTAGGTACAGAGTTTGTTCCTGAGTTAGAAGAAGGCACTATAAATTTACGTGCAACAATGGCTCCATCAACCAGTCTTGAAACAGCATTAAGTGTTGCCCCTAAGTTAGAAAAACTCTTACTAGAATTTCCAGAGGTTACTTATGCTGCAAGTCGTATTGGTCGTGCAGAAGTAGGTGGTGATCCTGAGCCGGTGAGTAATATTGAAATTTATATCGGTTTAAAACCTCACGAGCAATGGACAACTGCTGATACTCGCCAAGAACTACAAAGCCTTATGGAAGAAAAGCTTGAGCAATTTCCAGGATTATTGCTTAACTTTTCACAACCTATTGCGACCCGTGTCGATGAATTATTATCAGGGGTTAAAGCCCAATTAGCGATTAAATTATTTGGCCCTGATCTTGATGTACTTGCCGAGCAAGGACAAGCGATTGTTAAGGCGGTACAAAATATTGAAGGGGCTCGCGATGTAGCCATGGAACAAATTGCGGGTGAATCACAGTTAGTGATCAAGCCTGATCGCCGTCAACTCTCACGCTTTGGTCTTTCTGTTGGCGATGTTATGGAGCTTGTTCGCGATGGCATTGGCGGGCGTGAAGTCGGTCAAGTCATTAATGGTAACGAACGTTACGATATTTATTTACGCTTAGCCAAAACCTTTAGACAAGATAGCCAAGCCATTGCTGATTTACGTTTACAAGCCCCTAATGGTGCTTGGGTGCGTTTAGGTGATGTCGCCGATATTGCGATTGAATCAGGGCCTCCACAGGTACGTCGAGATGATGTGCAACGCCGTGTGGTTATTCAAGCCAATGTACAAGATAGAGATATGGGGAGCGTTGTAAAAGACATTCGCCAAGCAATAACTGACAAGGTTAAATTACCTACAGGCTATTCAGTTGATATTGGTGGGCAATTCGAAAATCAACAGCGTGCACAGCAACGTTTGATGATTGTAGTGCCTTTATCTATTGCGATGATCGCCCTATTACTCTATTTTGCGTTTCATAGTGTTGGCCAAGCCATGTTAATACTTATAAACCTGCCTTTAGCCATGATTGGTGGTATTGTTGCTTTATATATTTCAGGGCAATATTTATCAGTACCTAGCTCAATAGGTTTTATCACACTCTTTGGTGTAGCGGTGCTTAATGGCGTAGTAATGGTTGAAGCTATTAACTTACGCATAGAAAGCTCAAAAATAACTGATGCAAAGGGTATTGCTAATGCCGTTTTTGAAGGTGCTATTTCACGATTACGCCCAGTATTAATGACAGCCATTATTGCCGCATTAGGGTTAATTCCAATGATATTATCAACAGGCGTTGGTTCTGAAATTCAACGCCCTCTAGCAACTGTTATTGTAGGTGGTTTGATCACTGCTACCTTCTTAACCTTGTTTGTATTGCCTGTGCTTTACACTTGGTTTTCAAAAGAAAAAATCATAGAAATGCAACGTTAAAAGCAACTAAATATTGCCATCTTAAAAAAGCGTGTTAGTTTACTACTAACGCGCTTTTTTATTTATCTTTGCTAAATAACCTCAGCTCGGGATAACAACTTGCTTTTTAGCTGTTGTTTTTACTGATAACAGCGTTAAATTTGCTCGCAATAGCTTGCTATTACTTGGCAAATTTGTCTTGTTCTAAGAAAAAACACCTAGCCAAAATAATAATCCATATAAAATAGTGATATATCAATACCTTAGCCAACTTCTTATCCCGAGTTGAGGGTTAAATATCATGACAAATACTCAACAACCTAATAAAGAACTTGCTAATATTGTATTTTGCGTTATAACTATTATCAGGACTAACAAAAGGAAAAACTATGCGCAGACGTGACTTTTTAACTTATAGTGCCGCTACTTCTTTTTTACTATTAACCGGTTGCGGCGGCAGCAGTAATGATAATACTAACAACACCACACCACCGCCAAGCCCACCACCAACAACGCCCTCTACTGGCTTGATCACAGGTGAAGCGCTTGCTATTCCAACACTATTAGACCCAACACCTGTCAATGGTGTTAAGCAATTTGATTTGGCTATTGAAGAGGCTACCCATAAATTTTATTATGAATTTGATACTAACACTTTTGGTATTAATGCAACTTATTTAGGCCCAACCTTATTATTAAGACAAGGCGAGCAAGTTAGCATTAACTTCACCAATAATTTAGCAGAAACCACAACCATGCACGGTCATGGTATGCATTTACCTGCTGTAATGGATGGCGGCCCTCATCAGCTTATTGGCGTTGGTGAAACTTGGCAAGCACAATATACCGTTAATCAAAAAGCCTGCACTAATTGGTATCATCCTCACGAAATGGGAAAAACAGCCGAGCATGTTTACCAAGGTTTAGCGGGTTTGATCATTATTGAAGATGAAGAAAGCCAAGCACTTGATTTACCAAAAACTTATGGCGTTGATGATATTCCATTAGTGGTTCAAGACAGAGTTTTTGATAATGCAGGTCAATTTAGCTATACGCCCACTAATCAGCAAATTATGCAAGGTTACCGCGGAGAGAACTTTATAACGAATGGTCAAGTGGCTCCAGTATTTAATGCCAAAGCGGGGCTGTTACGTTTACGTTTATTAAATGGTAGTAATGCTGGAGTGTATCATTTTAGCTTTGCTGATAATCGTCAATTTCAACAAATTGCTACCGATAATTCCCTGTTAGAACAACCGGTAACACTGACTTCGGTGCGTTTAAGCCCCGGTGAACGTGCTGAAATTGTTGTTGATCTCGCCAACGATGCCAGTAATAGCGTTGTACTTAATGTACTAGAGTCAATAGATCAACGCAGTGCAACAGCGCTAACTATTACGGTAAATAATGAAACAGCACCCGTAACCTCATTACCAACAAGTTTAACCACCTTAGCCGCTGTTGACCCAAGCCAAGCAAGCAATACCCGCACCTTCACCTTAGAAGGCATGGGAAATATGGGTAACCCAGTATTAACCATTAACAATCAAGCGATGGATATGACGGTTATTAATGAAACAGTACCGTTAGATCAAACAGAGATTTGGGAAATAACCAATACCATGAATATGCCTCATAACTTTCATATTCATGCCACTCATTTTCAAGTAATTGATCGCAATGGTTCAACCGCACAAGTAGCTGATAATGAAAAAGGCTACAAAGATACGGTCTTTATTCCTGCAGGCGAAACTGTGCGTTTTTTAGTTACCATGACTGATTATGCCGATGCCAATGGTAAATATATGTATCACTGTCATTTTCTTGAACATGAAGATGCAGGCATGATGGGGCAATTTGTTGTAGTATAAATAAGCACTAAAATAATGCCTTGTTGCTTTAATAAGCATCCTTTATGATACCTTGTAAAGCTAAGATTATTTTGCAAGGTATTATAAGCGAATGCAACCAGAGCCATCTCAAGCCACTAAAGTACCGTCTCATCAACATGCTGATCATAATCATAGTCATGCACATGGTCATACCCACAGCCATATTCCTAAAGACATGTCTTCAAATCGCATTGGCTGGGCTTTTTTACTGAATGTTTGTTTTACTATTATCGAATTTATTGGTGGCTATTTAACTAACTCAACGGCTATTATGGCTGATGCTGTACATGACCTTGGGGATAGTTTATCTATTGGTTTAGCGTGGATTTTAAGTAAACTCAGCTTAAAGCAAGCAAACAATACTTTCAGTTATGGCTATCAACGTTTTTCTTTATTAGGTGCTTTCATCAATGGTATGGTGTTAATTGCTGGCTCTATTTGGGTACTGACTGAATCTTTTCCGCGTTTACTTGCTCCCGAAATGCCACACGTACAAGGCATGTTATGGCTTGCTATATTAGGCGTAGTAGTTAATGGTTATGCCGCTTATAAGCTAAGCGCAGGTAAAACACTTAATGAGCGCGTACTTAACTGGCATTTATTAGAAGACGTTTTAGGTTGGCTAGCGGTATTGATTGTTGCCATCACCTTAATGTTTGTTGACTTGCCTATTCTTGACCCACTACTTTCGATTGGTTTTACCTTATTTATTTTATTTAATGTTTTAAAAAATTTAAAAACGGCTATTCGCTTATTTTTACAAGCAACTCCCGATGCCACTATTCGAGAAAATATTCAACAATCATTAGCAGAACTTAGCAGTGTTAACGATATTCATCATTTACATTTATGGTCTCTTGATGGCGAACAGCACGTACTTACCGTACATTTAGTGTTATCAGATACACTTGAACAAACGCAATTAGCAGAGCAATTAACCAAGCTAAAAGCAGAGATAGCCGATAAGCTTAAACCTTATAACCTTGCTCATACCACCATAGAATTTGAATTTGCTGATGAAGTTTGTCGAGATAAATAGCCTGTAGCCCCCCGAATAAATAATAACTAGCTGCGTTATCTCGCTTTATGGGGTAGCTTTAACGAAATAAATACCGTTAAAACAATAAATAAGGTTGATATCCATAAACAGGCTTCAAGGCCGTAAGCTTGATAAACAAAGCCTGACAATACCGTACCTATAAGTCGCCCCATAGCATTAGCCATATAATAAAAGCCAACATCCATAGACACACCCTCACTGTCAGCATAACTCACGATTAAATAGCTGTGCAGCGATGAATTAACAGCAAATACAGCACCAAAAATGAGTAAACCTATAATTAAGAATTGCTTAGGGTAAAAATCAAAATGTAAGCCAGCAATAATAATCAACGGAGTAATACTTAATAACATTGCCCACTTTAGTGCGGCTCTACCATCAGGTGTTTGCTGCGAAGCTTGTGCTTTATTTTTACCGGTAATACGTGGCGCAATAGCTTGAATAATGCCATAACCAATAACCCACGTTGCCATAAAAGCACCGACACGCCAATCACCCCAATTAAAATTTACCGCCAGATACACGGGCAAAGCAACCACAAACCAAACATCGCGCGAGCCAAACAAAAACATGCGCGCTGCCGATAAAATATTAATTGCAGGGCTTTTTGAAAACAGTTCACTAAATTTAGCTTTATTTTTTGTTTTGCCTAAGTCTTGTTTGAGTAGCCATAAGCTCATGATCCATACAACAAAAAGTACAGCGGCCATTAACATTAAAGCACCTTTAAACCCTAATAACGTCAGCAATAAGCCTCCTAAGAAAAAGCCAATACCTTTTAGCGCATTTTTAGAGCCAGTTAATAAGGCAACCCACTGATAAAGTTTTTGTTCACTTTCATTAACTTGCCCTGTTTTAGGAACTAATAGCTTAATGGCACTTTTAGCACTCATTTTATTTAAGTCTTTAGCAATACCCGACAACGCTTGTGCTGCCATAACAAATACAACAGTTAAATACTCACTCGGCACAGTTAACATTAACAAGGCAACTACTTGCATGGCTAAACCAATATTCATGGTTTTATTTAACCCTAAACGCGCTCCTAACCAGCCGCCAACTAAGTTAGTTACCACGCCAAAGATTTCATAGAACAAAAATAACATAGCAATACTTAATGGGCTGTAACCAAGCTGATTAAAATACAGCACCACTAACATACGCAAAGCGCCATCAGTTAAGGTAAATGCCCAATAGTTACCCGTAATAACAAGGTATTGTTTTATTTGTGTAGATAATGCTGAAAATGGCATATTACTGTAACTTATCTTGAGAGCCTACTTTAGCAACGAGTTCAGCAACACGATTTGCATAGCCCCATTCATTGTCATACCAAACGTATAATTTAAGTTGAGTATCGTTAATGACCATAGTTGATAAAGCATCAACAATAGCTGAACGCGGGTCAGTTTTATAATCAATAGACACTAACGGGCGAGTTTCAAAGCCTAAAATGTTTTTTAATTCACTTTGAGCAGCATCAGATAATAACTGATTGGCTTCTTCAACAGTCGTTGCGCGGTTTAATTCAAATACACAATCAGTAATAGACGCATTAGTTAAAGGTACTCGTACCGCGTGACCATTAAGCTTACCTTTAAGCTCTGGAAAAATATGCGTAATAGCTGTTGCCGACCCTGTTGTGGTAGGAATTAAGCTAGTGCCACATGAGCGTGCTCTACGCAAGTCTTTATGAGGTGCATCAATAATAGTTTGTGTATTGGTAATATCATGAATGGTTGTCATGCTGCCATGTTTTATACCAATTTTTTCATGGATCACTTTCACTACAGGGGCTAAACAGTTGGTAGTACAAGAAGCTGCCGTTACAATTGTGTGTTTAGTCGCATCGTATAAGTGATCATTAACTCCCATCACAATATTTAACACACCTTCTTCTTTTACTGGTGCGGTAATAACCACGCGTTTTACACCTTGATCTAAATACGATTGCAACAACGCCTTGCTTTTCATTTTGCCCGAAGCTTCAATAACAATATCGCATTGTGACCAATCGGTATCATCAATCGCTTTATTGTGAGTAACTGCTATTTTATGCTCACCTGTTTTTGCATGGTTAATGATAATATTGTTTTCATCTGCTTGAGCTTCATATTGCCAACGGCCATGTACTGAATCAAAATTAAGCAAATGCGCATGTGTAGTGGCATCACCTGCTGGGTCATTAATTTGAATAATGTCAATATTTTCAAAGTCAAACAATACCCGCATAGACAAACGCCCCATGCGCCCGAAACCGTTAATACCTACTTTAATTTTCATTATTTCCTATTCCTATAAGGTTAGTTTAATTAATCTATATATAAGACTAAAGAAAAGCGGCAACATCATCTGTTGAAGGCACACTCCCTTTATGTACAACCTCTCCATCAACAACGACCGCTGGCGTACTCATTACGGCATAAGTCATAATTTGAGCAGGATCTTCAACTTTCTCTAAATTAATAGCGATATTCTTTTCTGCGGCTACTTTTTCAATCACTGCAACTGTATTTTTACATTTAGTACAACCTGTACCTAATACTTTGATCTCTTTCATTTTATCCACCTTTATTGAGTGTAATTACTTTAATTATCATTAAGTTAAAGATAAGGTGTTAAAAAGTTAAACACCCAACCGACTAGCGTAAAAGCAACTAGCAACATCACAAAAAACACAGCGAGTAATCGCCATTGCATAACTTGTTTTAATAAAATAAATTCAGGAAAACTTGCTGCTACAGTACTCATACAAAACGCCAATGTTGTACCTATAGGTAAGCCATTATTTAATAAGCTTTCCATAACAGGAATAACGCCTGTCGCATTCGAATATAAAGGAATTCCCAGCAATACAGCTGCTGGTACTGACCACCATTGACCAGCTCCTAAATGCTGTTGCAACCAACCATCTGGCACAAAACCATGCAGTGCAGC
Source organism: Alteromonadaceae bacterium (assembly GCA_015487235.1). Taxonomy (GTDB): domain Bacteria; phylum Pseudomonadota; class Gammaproteobacteria; order Enterobacterales; family Alteromonadaceae. The sequence continues at coordinate 1,304 of WFQC01000034.1, read as the reverse complement.
ACCTAACCCCACGCCAATAAACACCCATTTCCACACGCGTAAAAAAATATCTTTTGCTTCATTTTTAGCAAATTGATGGCGTTCTTTCATCGTTAATTTTTGTAATGATACATCCTTTTTATGCTTACTATTTTTATTATCATTCTGTGCCTGCTGCCCTTGTTGTAGTGCCTTTGCAGCAAACGATTTCAGCCAACGTTCTGCTTTAATAGAATCAAGAAAAAAGCCACCTAAAATACCAATAGTCATACCAATAAAAATATAAATAAGTGTGAATTTCCATCCAAGTAAGCTCATTAATAACAAGATAGCTACTTCATTAATTAAGGGTGATGTGATCAAAAACGCCATTGTGATCCCAACAGGAATACCTGCAGAAGTAAATCCTAAAAACACCGGAATACTAGAACATGAACAAAATGGTGTAATAACACCGAAGCTAGAGCCTAATACATAGCCAATACCTCTATGCTTACCTGCCAAATAATCTCGTACAGCTTCAATATTCAGAGAGGCGCGTAACAAAGCAATAACGTAAATCATCACCACCAATAACACAAAAATTTTACTGACATCTTCAACAAAAAAATGTAGAGCATCGCCCAATTTAGTTTGTGCAGATAAATTAAATACACCAAACACAAGCCAATCGGCAAAATCAGTAAAGACTTTAAACATAATTATTCCTTATTATTCAAACCAGTGGCGGGTTTTATTTGCAAAATAAACCAGTGATAACATAACCGGAACTTCAACTAGAACACCAACAACTGTAGCGAGCGCAGCACCAGAATGTAGGCCAAATAATGAAATAGCAACCGCAACCGCTAACTCAAAAAAATTAGAGGTTGCAATCATGCAGGCTGGTGCTGCAATGTTATGCTTTAGTTTTAACCACTTTGCCACTAAATAAGCTATAGCAAAAATACCATAGGTTTGAATTAATAATGGAATGGCAATCAGTACAATTGTTTGCGGTTGTTTAATAATTGTTTCAGCCTGAAAAGCAAATAATAAAATAACAGTGCCTAGCAAGCCGATAATAGACCACGGTTTAACTTTAGCTAAAAATAAGCTAATAGCTTGCTTATTGTAGTGCTGTTTATCTTCAAGTTTTTTTCGTGTATACACTCCAAAAACTAGCGGTAATATCACATACAATAATACCGACAACAATAAGGTTTGCCATGGTACTTGAATGTCGTTAACTCCCAATAAAAAGGCGCTTATAGGGGCAAAAGCAAAAATCATAATAATGTCATTAACCGAGACTTGTACCAATGTGTAATTAGCATCACCTTTAG
>WFQC01000033.1 GCA_015487235.1 Alteromonadaceae bacterium | reverse complement strand
TAACGAGTAAACAACTGAGTAATAAAAAATAACGCATAGCTTTTCCTTAATAATAATTTCGTGGTGTTTTGTGTGGTATGATAATGTCTTGCCAAGGGAAGTCATCACTCGCTAAAGTCAGAAAATCGGGGTTCATTAAACTTTGACGGTGATTATAGTTTAGAGGCTTAAATTCGCTATCTAGAATACTTCCTCCCGCTTGTTCTATAATACAGTGGCTTGCGCCGGTGTCCCATTCTCCTGTTGGTCCAATACGTAAATAACAGTCGGCAGAACCTTCTGCTACTAAACAATTTTTTAAAGAGCAGCTTCCTAATGAAATATGCTCATAATGAAAATTCTGGCTTAAATATTGTGCCATTAATCCCAGCTCTTGCCGACGACTAATCGCGACGGTAATGGGCTTGTTGGCATCGTACTGTGCCACATGAATGGGCACGCTTGTTAAACCATTGTCTTTAAAGGCGCCCAGCTTTTTGTGTGCATAATAGGTAATGTTATGATCAGGGGCGTGAATAACGCCAAGCGCTGGCCAGTTATTTTCTATTAATGCAATATTTACGGCAAAATCACCACTGCCTAAAATAAATTCACCTGTACCATCAATAGGATCAAGCAACCAATAACGAGGCCAATGTTTGCGTTGCTGAAAATCGACAGCACCCACTTCTTCAGAAATAATGGGTATTTGTGGTGTTAAGCTTTTTAATTGCGCCATAATCATATCATTAGCGGCAATATCTGCGCTGGTTACTGGGCTATTATCATCTTTAAAATGTGAGGTAAAATCACCACGTTGATAATGCTTCATCACTTCAAGCCCTGCTTTTTTTGCAGTATCTAGGGCAATATTAAGCAGATTATCAAGTTTCATAAGTTGCCCTCATGTAAGTTCTTTTGATGAAAATAGTCTCTTAGTAACATTAGAGCAGCAATACTTCTGGCTTCATTAAAATCTTGTTGCGCTAATAATTTTTGGTACTCTTTTAGTGACCAAGTCACAATTTCTAGTGGTTCAGGCTCATCACCTTCAAGTTTTTCTGGGTATAAATCTTGAGCTAAGAAAATGCTCATGTTGGCATTAAAAAAAGCTGGTGCTATCTTAAGTTGATGAATTAATACTAATTGTTTTGCACCATAGCCCACTTCTTCTTTTAATTCTCTATTTGCAGCATCTTCAGCGCTTTCATTAGGATCAATTAAGCCTTTGGGAAACCCTAATTCATAACTGTGTGTACCTGCGCAATATTCACGTACCAATAGCAAAGTATCAGCATCGATCATAGGTATAATCATCACAGCACCTCGACCAGAACCAAGCATACGTTCATATTCGCGCTTTTCACCATTACTAAAGGTAAGATCTACTTGTTCAATGGCAAATAAACGACTTTTGGCAACTTGTTTTCGGGAACGAATAACAGGTAATGAATTTTTAGCTTTCATAATTGCTTCTAATTAAGAGTATAATGCGCCTATCTATAATAAAGCTTTTTTCAGGAATAAATCTATGCTTGATTGGTCAAAAATAACAACTGTTTTGTTAGATATGGATGGAACTATCTTAGATTTACACTTTGATACCTATTTTTGGCTTGAACATTTACCTAAACGTTATAGTGAAGCTACCGGTATGTCGCAGGCAGAAGCAAAACAAAAACTTGTTGAGCACTATCAAGAAGTCACTGGTACTATTGCTTGGTATTGTTTAGATTACTGGGCAGAACAAACTAAAATGCCAATTAAAACGCTAAAACGAGAAATTCAACATTTGATCAAACTACGCGAAGATGCGGATGAATTTTTAGTCGCTTTGCGTGAAACAGGTCGAGAGATTATTTTAGTCACTAATGCGCACCCTGATGCACTTTCACTGAAAATTGAGCGTACCCAATTAGATAAATACTTTGACAAGCTGTATTCAACCCACGAGTTTGGCGCAACCAAAGAGTCACAATTACTATGGCAACGTTTGCACACCAAACAGCCTTTTGCTTTAGATAATACCTTGTTTGTTGATGATAGCTTACCTATTTTAAAGTCAGCACAACGTTTTGGTATTCAACATTTATTAGCGGTTGCCAACCCAGACAGTCAACAACCTAATAATGTGATCACAGAGTTTCCAGCCATTACCAACTTTAAAACATTGGTGGCTGATATTCGTCAACACCCCGTTTAAAAACGCAATAGATAGCGACCTTTACTATCGGGTTTTCCTAAGAAGGGTAATACGTCGCGTATTGCCTTAGGCAGCGTGGCACTAGGTGTTAAGTAACCATTGCCTGAAACCTGTGTGCTTGAGCGAATATATGCAGTAAAAGTTAAACCTAAGGTGTTTTTAGGCTCAACTTTTAGCGCTAATACCCCTTTTTCGCAGTGAATAGCAGCGTTTAATGTACCCAACTCTACCGTTTGTTCAAAAGCATTGATGGCGGCTCTTTGCCAAGTTATTTTACCTTTGGCTGATTGGCAAAGTGGTTTCCCCAAGCTAAATTGCTTTAAGTGTACTTTGATCTCACCTAATGCTTGCGCTTCAATAGCTAAAGACAAACGTTGGCTAATTTCATTAGCATCAAAATTAATATTGGCATCGCTTATACTGATTTGATTAAACAAATTATTGAGAGTTAATTTTCCGCGAGGTCCATCCAATAACCTGCCACCAAAAGTAATGTCAACACTGGGGTTAAAGCTTAGCAAAGCGAGCAAATTTAACTGTGCTTGTATTTGTTTTATAACAATGACTTGCTGATGAGAGGCTGGTTTGATACTGAGAGTTTCTATATGGGCATTCCAAACCGTACCAGATACTTTACTGATATTGACACCTGCAGGCAGTTTAATCTTTGCCGCAACAAAGCTAGCGGGCATAGTGACCACTAAAAAAACAAGGTAGCTGAGCAAAAATATAGCGAAACTAAATAGCCATTTTTTCATTAACTTCTTCCTAACTGCAAACGACGAACCTGTACTACACCATTACTGTCTGCTTTAGTAATATCAATTGCTTTAATTAACACACCTTCATTCATAGCTAATTGTTCTAACCATTTTAATAATTGCTCAAAAGGCACTTCATCTATCCATACTTGTAAATCATCACCTTGTGGTTGCATACGAGTTACATTGATGTTTTTGCTACGTGCGGTACGGTTTACAATACCTGTTAAACTACCACCTCGGTGTTTTATTGTGGGGTTTGCTTGTTGGTATTGCTGGGTTTTTTCTTGTACCCAAACCAGTAAAGCTTGTTGCTTTTCTAATTTTTTAGCGGCTTTAGCTAAATTATCATTAAGCGGTTGCCAAATGAGAGAATAAAAAAGAAATATGCCAATAACTACTGACATTACAATAAGTAAGCTTTGTTCTCTGGCATTTAATTGTTGCCACTTTTGTTTATAATTTTCCACTTAACTGTCCGTCTGTCATTATTTATCTTTTATACTGAATGAACCAGAGACCAAATCACCTTGATTATTGAGTGAACCCTGGCTTACGGTAAATTGGGTTTTTTCTAATTGGTTTTTAAATTTTTCAAAATATTGGTAGTCACTGGCTGTTGCTTGTAAGCGCAATTCTTGTCGTTTTTGATCAAACTTAATGGCTTCGGGTTTTAATTCAGGTACAGCAACAAAAGCGGGGTGAAGTTTATCTAAAAAAGCTAAAAAATTACCCTCATGATTAACACTACCAATTTCTGCTAATTTACGTTTTAACTGTGAACGTACTGTGGCGGCTTTTACGCGTTTGGTTTTTGGGAAAGCCTTTTTATAAACTTGAATAATATCTGCTTCTACTTGTGCTATTTGATTATTGAGTTGATGTAGCTTTATTGCTTTAAATGTTAATGAAAAAATTAAAGCAATAACGGCAATAGCTGCCACAGACAACCATGTTTGTATGATGGGTGAGCGAGTTTGTTTAACTTGATACTCACCTTGCAGTAAATTAAAGTTTTGGCTAGGCGCGTGTTTCGCCAGTAAAGCCAAAGGTAGTTCTTCAGGCTGAGCATTAAGAGTAAAGTGCTGCGAACTTAATGGTGAATAAGTATCAATAACAGGTAATTGCTCATTATCGTCGCCTTGTTGTGCTTTGAGCTGTTTAGCTAGGCTTGCTTCAACAATAGGCCACACCGCTAAATCTATTGTCATACCTTGCCAATTTCCTTGGCGTAATAACAATTGCTGTTCTAGTGTTATTGCTGCCCAATGTGGTGTTGCATTAGGTAAGGCTAATACTTCGGGTAGCATTTTTTTGCAGTTAATATTGGCCTCTTTTAACCAGCTTTGCCATTGGTTTAGCTGAGTTCGTTCAACAATAGCAACAAAGCAATTGTGCCCTTGCTCATCTGTTTTCATGTTGGCGTAAGCAAAAAAGAGCTGTTCAACATCTTGTGCTAAATCATCTTCAAGCATATAAGGCGCGGCCATACGAATGGCACGCTGAGAATTGCCGGGTACGGTTAAGCGTTTTAAGATCACATCGCAACTAGGCACTAAAACAATCACTTGACGTGTTTTTGCTTTTTCGCTTAATTGTATTAACTCAGCTGCGTCTTTTAGCTCGCCACTGGCAATAATTTCTTGATTTTCAGCACTGTGTATTAGCCAATGAACAACATCTTGAGATCGGCTTGCTAAACGAATATATAAGGTTTCTGTCATACTTGCAGACCCATTGTTACTGTCCTATAGTGCGGCTGATCACGTCAACCTTGTTATTATCAGTAATTTTCATCACAGAATTAAGTGTAAAATAGCTATCATTAAAACTGGCAGTAGTTTTGAGTTTAAAATATTCGCTATCAACTACAAATTGTTTTTTCTTCTCTGCACTAATTTTGAGTTTACTTAATTCAGGTAAATTAAAAAAATCTTCAACACTTTCAAAGCCTTTTTCTTCTCGTGCAGCAAGAGCTTGTTCTACATCAGCACGAGAAACATCTAGTAAGGCTGCTAATAATAATGCTTGTTCGCTTCGAATGGTATTAATATTAATTTTATGTAAATTATTATTAGGGAGCACACAAACATAGGCTTTTAATGCTTCAATGACGGGCACGGTAAAATGTTCTATTACGCGCAATTCATTAACACTTGCTAGGTAATTATTGGCGGTTAAATAAGGAAATGCTTTAGCCGCATAATCATTATCTTCAGCGCCACCAGCACTGACAATAACACTGTCTTCATCAAGCCAATCACTAAGCGCATCGGCCATATATTCTGCTTCAAATTGACTAACACCATCAACTTCAAGTCCTGTTAGTAAGGTGATAAATGCGTTTTTTGCCAATGAGTTTTGTTTGTTTTTGGGGCGACCATTGTTGGTTTTATCTGCTGATTTTGGTTCTTTCGCATCTGGTGTATTGGTTGAAGTGTTTTTTTGCTTTGTGCGCAGCGCATTAAGGTTTAGGCAGGCTTGTAAATCAAAAATTTCTCCAGTGATATTACCATTATCTACAGGGTAGCTTGTTTCACCTTGTGCCCATACTTGGCTTAAATTAGTGGTTTCTGGCTCTTTTGAAAAAACATCAATTAATACTCGTTTTGCAAAGGCTTCTGCCCCCATTGCATACCAATAAGCTTGTTGATTTAAGCCGATATTGGTTGTACGTTGCATTTGTAATAATAACCGTGAGCTCATTTGCGTGGCTAAAATGGCCGCTAATGCCACAATAAGCATGACAGTAATTAAAGCGACACCTTTTTGTTGGGAAAAAGTGTTAACGACCACTTCTGCTCTCCCTTTTTTGGCTTTTTGCAGGATCGCCAGCAACGAGAAATTCACGTCGTATTTTACCCATATCTGCTAAGTTAAGTTCTATGGCAATGGCTAATGGAATGGCATTTTTCTCTACTTTTGTTCGCCATTGTTTACCATCATAAAACTCAAAATTGAGTTCAGTAACTTGTGTTAATAAAGGCCTTACTTTAGGCGCTTCTCCGACGACAGTGTCAACAAAGTTAAAATGTAAGCGTTCTAAGGTTTGATCATTGAGTTGATAAACGACTGGTTGCATATCGCTACGCGGCATTATTAATGCGGGATTTCGCCAACCACCACGCACAAAAGCAATAGCATTATTGGCAAGCGAGAAACTTTGTAACTCGGTATGAATGTAGTTTTCAAGTGGCGCTTCACCTTCTACTCGCATACTACGACGTGCTATTTGCAAAAAATCTCGTTCCATAATTAAAAAAGCACGTTGAATTTCGTTTAAGCGATCTATACGTTGTTGTGCGCTTTCATCACTGGTAAATACAGTATTAAAAATGGTGAAACTGGCTAAGCTGATCAGCGCAAAAATAGCGATAGCTATAATCACTTCAAGTAATGTAAAACCGCGATTTTGGCGTGAAAAAATAGCCATTAGCGACCACCTTTTGACACATAAGTCATCATTGTTGCAAGGGCGCCTTGATCATTTTCGTTTGCTTTGACTTCGACTACAATGGCGCGCATATTTTTATCAGTCGTTTTTATTATTTTACGCTGCCAGTACCATTCATGCCCTGCCATTTCCTCTTTGCCTTGTTTATTACGCGGTGGCCAAGTACGTTCAAGAGAAGCATCAACTAATTGATTCGAGACCACCCAACTGGCGATCATCTTTTGCTCTAAAGCACTTAGATTACGTAAACTTGCATCGGTACTACCCAGTAAAGCTGTACCCGCAATGGCAAAAATGGCCATGGCAAGCATGACTTCAATTAAGGTGAAGCCTTTTTTAGTTTTAGGTGAAAAAAATGATAACTTAAGGTTCAAGTGTTGGCCCCTCAAGTGTTAGTGGTGTGCTATATATACCGGTGACACGATAGGCTATTGGCTTTGTAATATCTAACTCTTGTAAGAGTGCGTCTTTAAAGCGAAAGGTTAAACTAAAAGCAGAAATATCGCCGCCAGAAAAAATATAGACTTGCGGAATACGCTTTTTCTTTTTGTCTTCTTCCTCGAGAAAGTTATCTTCTTGTTGTTCTACATAAGCTTTTACATCAAACAAGAGTGGTTCTTCAATGGGAAGATCATCTAAAGCTAACGTGAGTGTTATGGTGTCGGGCACTGTATATAATGTTAATGCCTCTTGCTCGGGGATTTCAACCCAACTCACACCATCGTGTCCTAGAAATTGGTAACTGTTTTCGGTGATTAACACACCAATTTCCACATTATTCAATAAACTGTATTCAGCAGCAAGATTAAACACCGCACTAAAGCGTTCACTTTCTTTTTTGAGTAAGTCTTCAGGGCGGTTGGTATTAAAATTAAATTGTATTAAAGATGCCATAATGCCGACCACTAAGATCACCAGCATGATTTCAATTAAGGTAAAGCCTTTGTGCTTGTTATGCATGGTCGACATTAATAGTTAGGGTTACTTTACTGGTAATCACCTAGATTCCAGTTACCAATATCATCTTCGGTGCCGGCTTCGCCATCAGGCCCCATTGAAAAAATATCAATTTTTCCATGTTCACCAGGATTTAATAGCTGGTAATCATTCCCCCAAGGATCAAGGGGCAGTCGCTTAATATAGCCGTCTTCTTGGAAGCGACGCGGTAGCGGTTCAATATCAGTTTGTGTTACCAGTGCCTCTAAACCTTGTTCGGTTGTGGGAAAGTTATAGTTATCCATTTTATACATGGTTAATGAGGTTTCTAGCGTGTTGATGTCTGAAACAGCCTTTTGAATATTGGCTTTTTCTTGGCTGCCTAATAAGTTAGGCACAACCATACTGGCTAAAATGCCTAAAATTACGATCACCACCATCACTTCTAATAGGGTAAAACCACCTTGGTTGTATTTTGTTTGCATACGATTAACCTCCTACTAAGGTATTTAACTGAAGTATTGGCTGTAAAATTGCCATCACGATAAAAAGAACAACACCTGCCATGGTAACCATAAGTGCAGGTTCAAAGGCTTTAATAGAAATATTCATTAAGGCTTCAAATTCTCGGTCTTGATTGTCTGCGGCTCTGCCAAGCATATGCTCAAGCTGACCGCTTTTTTCACCACTGGCTATCATATGGAGCATCATGGGTGGAAAAAGTTTCGTTTGTTCTAATGCAACGCGTAAGCTAGTACCTTCACGTACTTTATCGGTTGCTTCTTTAACTTTTTGCTTTATATATAAATTATCTAAAACTTCGCCTGATATTTTCATGCTTTCTAGTAACGGCACGGCACTGGCTGTCAAAATACTTAAGGTGCGGGCAAAACGTGCAGTATTTAAGCCTCGCGCCACTTTACCAATGGCAGGTAGAGCAATAATACGTTGATGAAAAGCAAGCTTGAAACTGGGCTTTTTGAGGAGTTGTTTAAATAAAAATATCGCGCTGGCAGTTAATAATACAATAATAAGCCCGTAGTCGCGTAAAAAGTCGCTACTGGCAATTAAAAATTGTGTGGTTGCGGGCAGGTTTTCGCCCATATGTTCAAATTGAGCAACAATTTTAGGTACAACCATGGTTAATAAAATAGCGATAACCCCTACCGCAACAATGGTCATAATAACAGGGTAAACCATAGCTTGAATGATTTGTGAACGCATATGTTGGCGTTGCTCGGTATAGTCAGCTAGCCGATTGAGTACATTGTCTAAATGACCTGACTTTTCACCTGCGGCAACCATAGCACGATATAAATGGTTAAAAATATTAGGATATTCGGCCATACTTTCGGCGAGCCCATAACCTTCGGTAACTTTAGAGCGCACCGCCATAATCATGCTTTTTAGGCTGTTTTTTTCACATTGTTCAGCAACCGCCATAAGTGATTCTTCAAGCGGTAAGCCCGATTCAACTAAGGTGGCTAATTGACGTGTAATTAGGGCAAGTTCTGCGGCAGAAACTTTTTTGCGCCCGCCAACAAGCATTTTTTTACCGGATACTGTGGTGGCTTTTTTACTTAAACAGGGAGTTACCTCAATCGGCATTAAACCTTGCTCGCGCAATAAACCTCGCACTTGTCTTGGAGTGTCGCCTTCAAGAACACCTTTTACCGTTTTGCCTTTACTATTGACGGCTTGGTAATCAAATGCTGCCATGGCTAATCCTCACGTGTAACACGCAAGACTTCTTCAAGCGTTGTTATACCAGCAAGTACTTTATTGAAACCATCTTGACGAATGCTGGTAGTATGTTTGCGTACATATTTTTCAATAGCTTGTTCGCCTTTACCGTTATGAATAAGCTCACGTACTTTTTCATCTACGACTAATAACTCATGAATACCGGTACGGCCTTTATAGCCTTTGAAATTACACTCGCTACAACCTACAGCACGATAAATAGGTTGAAGATTATCTTCTTTTAAGGCCAGTAATTTAAGTTCTTTGTCGTCAGGTAAATGGCTTTCTCGACAATGTGGGCATAAGGTTCTGACTAAACGCTGTGCTAATACGCCCAATAAACTTGATGAAAGTAAAAAGGGCTCTACACCCATATCTTCCATACGAGTAATTGCTCCAGAAGCGGTATTGGTATGTAAAGTGGATAAAACTAAATGCCCTGTTAAACTTGCTTGCACGGCAATTTGAGCGGTTTCTAAATCACGAATTTCGCCCACCATAACCACATCAGGATCTTGACGTAATATCGCGCGCAAACCGCGGGCAAACGTCATGTCTACTTTGGTATTAACTTGCGTTTGCCCGATACCTTCAATAGCAAATTCGATAGGATCTTCAACCGTTAATATATTACGTTCATGGCAATCAATTTGGGTAAGACCTGCATAAAGTGTGGTACTTTTACCGGAACCTGTTGGCCCTGTAACTAAAATAATACCATGAGGTTTATCAATAAGCTCCGCAAATTTTTCTCGATTTTCATCAGTCATGCCAAGATCTTTTAAATCAAGACGAGCGGCATTTTTATCAAGTAAACGCAGTACTACGCGTTCGCCATGACTTGAGGGCATGGTTGATACCCGCACATCAACGGCGCGCCCACCAATGCGTAGAGAAATACGTCCGTCTTGAGGTATACGTTTTTCAGCAATATCGAGTTTGGCCATAACCTTAATACGAGAAACCAATAAAGAGGCTAGCTTGCGGTTGGGCTTTAACACTTCGCGCAAAATAC
>WFQC01000032.1 GCA_015487235.1 Alteromonadaceae bacterium | reverse complement strand
TAATATCCCATTGCTTTTGCGCCATAATTTTTTGGAGGCGTTGTTGGCGCGTCAAGCGTAAATTAACCGGTGGTAATAGCATAATATTAGTCATCGATTAAGGTACTTGGATTAAGTAGTTTCTGCTGATCAAAGTGTTGGCACAGCGCTTTTAATACCTGCATACCTTGCTCTCCTTTTTCAACCGATAAGTAAGGCGCATGATCTTTACCAACACCATGTTGATGACTAATAGTGCCGCCATGATTAACAATGCAAGTACTTGCGGCATGCTTAAGGCGTTGCCAATTTTCAAAGGTGCTTTGATAATTAGCATCAACAGTAAATAAATATGTGGTATAGAGGCTGCAACCTTGACCATACACATGTGATATATGCGTAAAAGCATGTACTTTTTTAGTACTTAAGGTTTGCGTAAGTGCATTTTCAACCTCAGTTAATAAGCGATCCATATTAACCCAATCAGTTGCAGTTTCTAAGGTGTCTACAACCACGCCTTTTTGCCATAAGGCTTCTCGTAAATAAGGAAATTTAAAGCGATTTTCGGCCCAACGTTTACCAAGCTTTGTACCCGTAGAAACCGCTCTGTATTGCTTAAGTAATGGCTTTAATTGTTTTTTACTCGCCGAAACTTGTTGAGCAGACCCCGTAATACCGAGTGTGAGCATACATTTTTGCGCTTTAGCACCACGCCAACTTAAATAGCGTTCAAGCCAAGCAATTTGTTGCGCATGCCCCGCTAATTTTAATTGCGTTTGCGTTTCTAATGGGTTGCTAACTCGCAACATCGATAAAGGAATACGCGCTTGTACGGCTTGTTGACAAAAGCGACTTGCTTGTTGCCAACTTGGGAAAAAATAAACATAAAACTGTTCTTGCTCGGCTAATTTAGTCACCCTAACTTTTACTTCGCTAATAATACCAAAGCGCCCTTCTGAACCTAATAACAATTCTCTCAAGTCAGGCCCGGCGGAAGAAGCAGGAAACGTAGGGAGTGATAAGGTGCCATTAAAGGTTTCAAGTGAGCCTCCAGCAAATAACTGCTCTATACGACCATAACGTAACGATTGTTGGCCGCTAGAGCGGCTAGCAACCCAACCACCAATTGTAGATAACTCGAAAGACTGCGGAAAATGCCCTAAGGTATAGCCCTGTGCTCTTAATTGAGCTTCAACCATTGGTCCTGGAGTTCCAGCTTCAAAAGTGGCTATTTGGCTTTGTTTATCAAGGTGAATCAATTGGTTCATTCGTGATAAATCAACCGTTAAAATAGGTTTATCTGATGCCTTCGGATTAATATGCCCAGCGACACTTGTCCCGCCACCGTAGGGGATCAATATAATTTGCTGTTGTTGTGCAAATTTTAGCAATGTTTGAATGTCTTGTCGGTTTTCAGGAAAAGCAACACCATCAGGAAAAACACTAACATCGCCGCCACGCATTGCTAACCAATCAGCTAAAGACTGCCCTTTAGCATGACGAACTCGTTGTTCTTTATCTGTGCTAATTAGCGGGTGTTGAGGTAAGCGACTCTCAGGGACTTTTTTTAACATCTCAGCTAAACTAATATCAACTAAAGGCGTTGCTTTCCCTAACGTTTGCTGTAAAAATTGTGCTGCCGTTGTCGGCAATGCCATACTTTTACTTTCGTCTCCCCAACCATTCCAACGTCTCATGTTAAAATTTACCCCTTATTATTTATAATAAAGCATGGTAAAACCTCCACGAACAAGGCAAAATGTCCGCAAAAGACAGTTATAGTGACAAAACTGGACAAGCAATATAGATCGCAAGAGATGAGTACAGATTTAGGACAAGCTTCTATTCCGGCAGTAAAACAGTATTTACAATTAGCCGAAGCGCAACAAATTGATATTGATAACATTTTAACTAAGTTATCATTAGATAAAGCACTGCTTGCTGATAATAGCCAACATATTTCAGGAATGGCATTTCAACAACTTATAGCTGCATTACTCAAGTGCTCAAAAGATCCTTTATTTGGCTTGCATACCGCACAATATGTGCAACCGGGTTCATACAGTGTGCTTGGTTATATTGTAATGAATTGTGCAACCTTAGGTGAAGCTATTGCTAAAATACAGCCCTTTGAAAAATTAGTCGGTGATATGGGTGTAACCCATATTGCGCAATGCAATGAGTTGCTGACCATTAGCTGGCATTGTCGTTTTCCTGATCCTTTAGTACGTCGCCATATGGTTGATAATTGCTTAGCTTCATGGCTAACTTTTGCGCGTTATCTCACCAATAATCAAGGCTCACCCGTCAAGGTATTATTAACGAGGAAACAGCCTGATTTACAACAAACTCGCGAATATCAGCGCTTATTTAATTGCCCTATTTTATTTAACCAAACCAGTAACACTATTGTATTTCATCAAGACTTACTCAGTTTGCCATTAAATAAAGGCGATAAAAATGTACGACTCACGTTAGAAAAGCATGCACAGGTGTTATTACAAAGCCTCACAAACAATGACATTGTGAGCCAATGTGAGCTGTTAATTAAACAGGGCTTAACCCACCAGCAAATTAGCCAAGAAGATATTGCAGCACAGCTTAATATCAGTGCTAAAACCTTGCAACGCCGTTTAAAAACACACCAACTGAACTTTAAACAATTAGTAAATAAGGTTCGCTTAGAACAAGCAAAAATATTATTAAAAAACAAGGCAGTAACATTAAATACAGTGAGCCAACAATTAGGGTTTGCAGAGCCTCGTTCTTTTTATCGTTGGTTTAAACAACTCACTCAACAAACCCCAAGAGCTTATCAAGCAACCAATAAAAATGAACGTTAAAACTCATATTCAATCGCAACACGTAATGCATTGTCTTTATTATTACCATTAAAACCAACAATAAAGCCCATTTCCCACTTTAATTGTTTTTGCCGATCAAAGCGCTGTATTCCCATAAAGGCTGGGCCTATGCCCAAGTAATTATGACCGGTATACAATTCAATGGCTGGTTGTAGTTGAGGTAAAAAACGATAACGATATTGTAAACGAAATTCGTTTTTCATGCTTTCTCGGCTATTATCCCCCCATTCATACACCATAAAAAAATTCATGGTAAGACTGGTTTTGCCAATTTCTTTTTCAAATAAAAGCGCAGCCGTAGCTTCCCAATCATTGCTGTCATGCTGTTTTTCTAATTCAAATAGCGCGCCCCAGTCAGCCCATAACTCGCCTTGTTCGGTTAACATCCAACGCACTTCCGCTTCATAAGATTTCAAGCCATAATCATCTGAGTCATTTTCGTTGCGCTCACCCAAAATATAGGCTTCAAACATAACCCTTTCAGACAAAGCAAAGCCATAAGCAATATGCTGAGCCAACTTGTTGCCTTCATCAGTTTGACGAGAAAACAAACGCCACTCAAATTCTTGTTCATTAGGTAACACATAAGGGTGATAAACCTTATCAACCACAAAACTATCAGCTTGCACTTTAGCAATACTGATCACACATAAAATAAAGCTAATAAATAAGCGCATCAGTTATGCTCCTGATGAGTAGTTATATTCGGATGATTTCTTCGCCAGTAATAAAATGCTATCGGTAATAACAAGGCGAGCACGTATAAAAAAATATGTAAGCTAGTTGGTCTAGCATCATAACCAACTAAGGCAGTAAAGAAGTAACCTAGCTCTGAATTTTCATCAACTAAAAAGCTACTGTCCCAAATAGCCGCTTCTGCAGGAAGTAAATCCATTTGCAACAGTAAATGAATGGCTTGTGTTAATTGACCACAACCAAATAGTAGTAATAGTATGTTATTAATGCCAAATTGTACTTTTTGCTGGTTAAGCTGCAAAATAAAATACAATAAAATACCGACACTAACGCAAATACCTACTCCCAGTAACATACCAATTAAAATAGAGGCAAGCAGTTCTGTTTGCGACCAAAAGCCTGTTAAATACACTAAAAAATTAATCGTATTTACGCTAACAACTAAAACAAAAATACCCATAGCACTAGCTGGTTTTAACCACAACGGTGTAGTGTTTGGCTTAGCAAACAAATGCACAACAATAAGAAAATAAACACCAATAAAACCAATAGAAAATAATAGCTCAATGCCCATACCGTCATACCAATGCGCAATAGTATCAATAAAAATTAATAAACTGGCGGTTACCAACATAGCAATCGATACTGCTTTAATTAACCACTGGTATGAATAATGAGCATTTTTCATACTGCTCAGTAGTAATACCAGCATAAAAACAATAGGTAAGCCATCGCGTAACAATAATATTACCGTATTAATCAACATGAGATGACTCCTCTAAGGGTTGATTAACGGTAGTAGTATCATCAACAATCACTACACCTTTGGCAGTATTGGGATGATATTCACCAAAAAAACTGTATCGTCCTTCGGGCAAAGGGCCGATAAAAATAATGGATTTACGGTGTGGAAAAATAACCTTTTCTCGGTTTAAGTCAAAACTATCAAACTCTTCAGGGGTTGCATCGTAATTGTAGATAACTAATTTAACTTTCTTATTTTTAGGTATATGAATTTCTGCAGGGTAAAATAAATGATCTTTGATTTCTAATACAAATTCTGGTCGTTGAGCAAACACCGCACAAGAAAATAATAATAAACAGCTGGTTATATTCACCTTCCATTTAAACATTAACACTATCCTGTTCAGCACCAGAAAACACAACAGTAACCATTAAACCTTGTAATTTGGGTGATTTTGCTAGGGTAATTTTGGCATTATGCAACTGCACTATGTGCTTTACAATAGCTAAGCCTAACCCACAACCAGTAATTTGAGGGTTATGACGATCGCCGCCTACTCGGTAAAAGCGATCAAACACTTTAGATAATTCACTTTCATCAATTCCTTTACCTGAATCTTCAACAATTAGTGTTACAGCTGATGA
Source organism: Alteromonadaceae bacterium (assembly GCA_015487235.1). Classification (GTDB taxonomy): domain Bacteria; phylum Pseudomonadota; class Gammaproteobacteria; order Enterobacterales; family Alteromonadaceae. The sequence goes on along the minus strand of WFQC01000032.1, from coordinate 29,635 downwards.
TTTTTTCTCAATGGTCACAAGAATACGTCCTTGCTCAGGAGCATATTTACTGGCATTACTGATCAAGTTTTGTAATAAGGTAGCAATAGCAAAATCATTACCAGCAATATAAGCTTCTGATGCGTGTAACTCTATTTGTTGTTGTCTCGCATTTATTTCAGGGTAAAGCTGCGCAATAATTTGTTGGCAATTAGCTGTTAAATTAATGGTGGAAAAATCAGCACTAAATTGTTCAGGATTGGTTTTATTAAGCAATAAAATTTGGTCAATAACATGAGCCATACGATCTACACTTGCCACAAGGTTATCAATGGCGGGGTTTTCATTGCCTAATTCAAGTTGTAGGTTATGACTATTAATTTTTAATACACTTAAAGGTGTTCTCAGTTCATGAGCCGCATCAGCAGCGAAACGTTTCTCACGTTCAAACGCTGACTCAAGCTGTTGAAATAAGTGATTAAGTGTTTCTATAACTGGTACTAACTCTTCACTCGATTGTTTAACTTTTATTTTGCTTAAATCATTTACCTTTTTCTTGGTAAGCTGTTTAGTTAATAATGTTAATGGTTTTAATCCTCGACCAACGACTACTGAAATAATAAGGATTAATAAAGGAATGGCCAGAACAATAGGGATAACAGCCGATAATATCACATTTTCAGCAAGCTCAAAACGCGGTTTAATCGGTTGAGCAACCATAACCCAACGATTATCAATAGGCGATTTTTTGGTGTAAACACGCCAACGAATACCATCAAAGTTATTCTCACTAAAACCTTGTTTAAAAGGCGCAATGGCTTCTGTTGGAGTATTACTGGTGGCTAAAAGTAATTGCTTGTTGCGCCAAATTTGAAAAGCTAACGCCGCTTTATCTGTTACGTTAATTAATGGTTGGTGGGCTTCTAAGGCAATAATGGTTGATGCCACAGAATGCAGCTGCGCATCAAACAAGTCTGATGCCTTTTTCATACTTGCCTTATAACCTTGAATCGCCGCAATAAAGGTAATAAGGGTAATAATTGAAATGAGTATTAATACCAAGTAGCGACGAATCGACATATAAACTGTATTCCCAGTTAAAGTAAACTATGTAAAACTATACATTAACGGTATAACCCACACCTCGTATTGTTTGAATAAATTGCTCGGGTAACTTCTTCCGTAAATTAGAAATATGTACTTCTACCGCGTTACTGGCAATTTCTTCTCCCCACTCGTATAAGCGCGACTCTATTTGTTCACGAGACTGAATTCTACCTGCATTTTCCATTAAGGTTTTCAGTACCATATATTCTTTTTTAGACAGGGTGATGTCTTGTTGATCAAGTTTTACCTTATGAGCAGCAGTGTCCATTTGTACCTGTTTAATCTTAATAATGGCACTATTGGCAGTACCTAAGCGTCTTTCAATAACCCGTAAACGAGCAATAAGCTCACTTAATTCAAAAGGTTTTACTAGATAGTCATCGGCCCCTAAATCTAACCCTTGTACTTTTTCATCAATAGTATCTCTGGCCGTTAAAATAATAATAGGCAATGACAGTTTTTTATTTCTAACTTGCTCTAAAACTTTTAAACCATCGATATCGGGTAAACCTAAATCAAGAATTGCCATATCATGATCAGGATAAGACAATGCCGCTAGAGCACCTTTACCACAACTGACATGATCAACAACAAAACCTTCATGACGTAGCGATATTTGTAAGCCTTGAGCTAAAGGTAAATCATCTTCTACTAATAAAATTCTCATAATTACAGCTATTTTACTTACATTGAGTTTAAAGTCGCTAACCAAGCATAACATATTATAATGCTCGCTCAATCCACGCTCAATCTTAGTTAGGTGAGCTTAGGCGCATTCTTTTTGCTAAGACAAATTATAAAAAACACGTTAGCTCGGAATAAAGTCTATTGCCCAAATAGTGGTAGTAACAGCCACATCTTTTTGTGCAAATTCGATAGACTTTAACACCAACATCAAACGCCTTTCTAATTTAGCATTATTCAATTCGCTGCTTTTTATCTTAACAGCGCTTACCTTGCCGCTAGGTTGTATTTCTATTTCAAATAATACTTTACCCCGTAAAAGTGGATCTTTACGTAATGCTCTATTATATAAGGCATACAATCTGGCTTTATGCGCTTCTAAGGTGCGACGAAGTGACATTTCAGAACGGGTACCTGATTGCTGCTCTGCCAAACTTTCAGCGACTAACGTATCTTCAGTAGCGCTAATTTCTTCTTCCGATAAACGTACTTGTTGGGTATTGCGGGTACTTAATTGGTCGCTAACAACGGTTTGTGTGGTACTAGCCGCTCCTAACGTTTGACTCTGTTTACTGGCTTGCGCCGCAAGTAATTTACGTTTAACTCTCGCTTCTACTTGCTGGTTTTTATTAAGTTTTTTTACCGCTGTCGGTTTAATATCAACCACTTCTCGCATTGAAAAAAGTTCATCTTTCATGGCTGCAAGCCCTGATTTTTTTGCTTTTTCACGCGCTTTTTCGCGTAATTTTTTTAACGGTAATGGCTTAAGTGGTTTAGTTTTTTTCTCAACTACCGCTTTTTCTTTTTTATTGATTTCTTTTTTTTCAGGCTTTTTTTCTATAACTTTTTTCTTTTCAGGTGGCGGTAGCTTCTTTTCTTTTAAAATGATTTTAGCCAGTTGTACAGGTAACTTTTCTTTCTCTTTTCGCGGTACTTCAACCGGTTCAAAGAAAGGTACAGTGAACGCTATCACAAGATAAAGAACAAACAAAATGCTTAAAATACGGGTAAACTTTTTATCTTGCTCGCTCGGTAAAAATAAATTATTTAGCGCTTTTAAACTATGTTGCGAACGAAAACGAATATGAGCAGGTAAGGTAGCCGTTGTCATTGTCTACTCTCCTTCTTGCTTTCTAGCAACTTGTTTTACCGCTAAAGAAATATTGCGATAATTACTTTCTGCACAAGCGGCCATAATTTGTTTTAGTACTTTATAAGGAATGGATGAGTCACCCATAATCGTAACGGCACGCCCGCGTTCTTTTTCCATATCAGTTAACTGTGGACGTTTTTGAGCTAAATAATTTAATTCATTCGTAATAGCATTGATCAGTGGTTCGCTATTGCTTTCATCAAGGTTATTAATCGCTTCTTGTTGTTGCCAAACAGCACGATCTTGAATAATTACAGTATTATTTAAAATACTGATCAAAACATTTTCATCAGGCAATTCATCGGCGATAGAAACCGGTAAGCTAATATCTTTACTGGTTTGTAATGCTCTCACTTCGGATTGATTAACGATAAGAAAAAAAACCAAAATTGTAAAAATATCCATTAGGGATACAAGATTGAGTTTAGCTGAATTATTAAAGCGTTTATGATGCCTAGCTAATCGTTTTGCGCGTGCTGATTGCTTCATGGTTGCTCTCCTTGGCTATTAACTACTGCATTTTCTACCTCGGGTGCATCACCGAGTGAAATTAAAGGAAATAGCTCCGCATCAATTAAGTTAGCAGCGACAACCGCTTTAAATGAACGAACAGTGTCCATGGCTGAGACTAAGGTTTGATAATCGACATTGGGGCTAAGCAGAATTAAAATATCTTTTTTATCAATATTTTGCTGCTGAAAAGTTAATTTTAAGTCTTGTAAATAGTTAGACAACAATGCAAAGTCATAACCCTGTTCTGTTTTCGCAAAGCTTTTTAATAAAATACCACTGGGATAATTAAGCGTTAAGGCGTGTTCGGTGATCACCAGCTCTAATATTTTAGGCGGTTTATCTTGTTGTTGATCTTGTTCGTCAACACTCAAGGGAAGTTGTAAATTTAAAATACGCACCTGTGAGAAAACTAGACTTAATAAAAGCACTGGCACTAGCACGATCATCAAATTCATAAATGAGGTGATATCAAGCTCGGCTTCTTGCTGATTTTTAATACGGCGATGGCGTCTCATAACCTTAGCCTCGGTTTTCTTCTTGTTGCCCAAAAGAAAGCGAGTTAAGCAATTTTATGCCAGCCATTTCTAATGAGTCGACAATCGCTGCCGTTTTACTCATTAAACTGGTGTGAAATAAAATAAGTGGAATAGCAGTGATCAAACCAAAAGCCGTGGTGTTCATGGCAACAGAAATACTTGAAGAAAGTAAATTGGCTTTTTCGGCCGGATCGGCGCTTGCTACCGCAGAAAAAGCAGCGATCAAGCCCATAATAGTGCCTAATAAACCGAGTAAGGTGGCAATATTTGCCAAGGTTGCTAAAAATGGCGTACGTTTTTCGAGCCTTAGCATATACTCCATAATAGTTTCTTCCATGGCGTATTCTACGTCTTCACGACGTTTAACCGTTGACAAACGTGCAATGCCCGCTTGCAAAACATCAAGCACAGGCGCTGAGTGACTTTTTGCATGCTGCATAATGGCGTTAATATCACCCTTTTTTAAATCAGTTTGTAATAAGGCTAATGCTTTACGGTTAGTGCGTAGTGCCGAATTTAAGTAAAGCCAGCGCTCAAGTGTTATAGCCAAACCTAATACAAGTACTAATGCAATAGGAAAAATAAATGGTCCGCCATTTTGTAAAAAGGCAATAATACTGTCAAAAAAACTCATGGTTGTGTCCCTCTCGGTTAAAAATTAATCTTGATCTTTATTGTTATGGTTTAATGTTTGTTGTTGATAATATTGATTAAGTTGTTGCCTAAACGTTTTTGGGTTTATTGGTTTAAATTTAGGTAAAACAACGTCATAACGACTATCTTGAATAACGACGGGCTGTGAAATTCCCTGCCATGGCATAACATAAATAACATTAGGCTGCTCTTGTGAACCTTTCACTTGGCTTTCAATCATCACAGGAGCTGATTTTGTCGTCTTAGTTTTTGATAACGTCTTGTCGGCTTGAGCAAACACTGGCATGGTGTTTATGCCCAAAAGTAATGCCGCCAATAACAATTTTAAAACAGTGTTAATTAACCGCATGATTTTTCTCACTCTTTTGTTCTAACTGAACGGCAGGTTGATGTTTTTCTTCAGGCAGCGTTAAACCCGCCCGTTTTATTTTGATCTCTAAGCCTGCAAGATAAGCTGTCACTTTTTTATCGTGAGGATTTAAGGTTAAATAAGCTTGATAATGTTGCCTAGCTTGCAATAACTGACCTCGATACAGTTCAAGTAAAATAGCTAAATTTAGGTGTGCATCGGGGTAATCATTCCAATTTGCAAGGGCTTGTTGATAGCTTTGCTCTGCCTTCGCAAAATGACCATTTAAGCGTTGTAATTGCCCTTTAAAATTATAAGCGTATGGGTTTAAAGCATTGGTTTTAATTGCTTTATCTAGCCACTTTTCAGCATCAGATAAGTGGTTTTCGTTGTATGCAATAACGGCTTTATTTACATAACTACCCGATAAATTAGGTGCCTGTTTAATTACTTCATCTAAAAGTAGATTGGCGCGTTTATAAGCTTTGTTTTGTATTAAGACAACCGCCTGTTGATACTTGGTGCTTAACGCTTGAGGTATTTGCGCCAAGCGGCTTTGTTGTTGCGCTAAGTATAGGTTTTTATGTGCACTCGCATTAAGCGTTTGGCGTTTTTGTTGAACCTCTGTTGTTGTCGTATTGACCATATCAACAATATCACCACTGATATTTTTAAGGGTTTTCGACGCAGTTTCATCATCACGTTCAACCGGTGTTACACAACTGGCCAACAACATAAATACGCTCATACCAATCCCTAGTTTAAGGGTAAAATAACAAGATTTAATGTAACCATTGAACTGCATGGATAGGTTTCTCCTGTCTATTATATTGAGCGGGCTCTAATTGTGCTAAAGCGGCAAAGCTTTTTGCGATCCAAGGATCGTAAATATCTTGCCATGCACGTTGGGCATTACTGGTGTGAATTTCAATCGCTTTTTCCTCAAAAGGATAAGCAATTTCTTCAAGTAACAGCTCATATTCTTCAAGGGCAAGTTCATCTAAACCTTTAGGTCTCTGTGATTGCATAACATCACGCGCAAGTTGTCGATACATTTGCGCTAAGTTATAAGTCGCGTGTGGTACAAATGCCGCTAGTTCATTGGTGAGTACGCGCTGATAATAAGCAATCGCTCGTTTCATCGCTTTTTGTTTACGCTGTAAACTTTTCTTCAAAGGAATGTTTAATTTAATGGCTTTAAAAGTCGTTTGATGCGCCATACCAAGTTCTAAAGCTGCATACGAGGTTAAATAGAGTGAACGTTGTAAAGTACCCTCATCCACTTTTTTACTTTGTAAGTCATGATATTTGATCAGCTTGCGATACCAATAAAAACGTTTATTGGGCTCTTTGGTTTGGCGATAGAACTCACTCATTTTAAAACGGACTTCTTGAGCAATGGCAAACGGCTCTGGGTAGGTGTGAGCATACGTTCTAAATGTGGTAATAGCCTTAGTAAGATTACCCGCTTTAAGAAAATAATCAGCCGCACTATAGAGTGCTTCTCGTTTAAGCTCAGTTTGTTTTTGGTTTTGATAAATAATCAATAATTGCTCTGCTGCTAACTGCCACGAACCTAATTTTTCATAAGCATTAGCCAATTTTGCAGGAATTGAGCTGCTGTACTCATGTTGAGGATAACGTTGCTGAAAAGCTCGTAATGTATCAATGGCTTGTTGCCATTTTTCTTGTGCTAATAATAAGTTAGCGGCATCAAATTCTGCATTAAGTCGATAACTTGACTCTGGAATAAGCTCGCCTAATCGCAAATAATGTTTAACGGCAAGTAAAGGTTGCTCAGTTTTCAATGCTTGTGCTTGTAAATAAATACTTGAGGCTATCAACTCTCGTAATGCTTTATACTTTTTATCTTTTTTATCAATAAATTGCAAAGCAAGTTGATACGCCAACTCAGCCTTAGCAAATTGACCTTGTTGATATAAACTATTGGCTTGTAATTGGCTAGCAAATTGTATTTTTTCAAGCGCTTTCGCATTGGTTTTCACTTTAGCTTTAATAGCACTCAGCATTTTTTGCAACTGCTGAAGGTTTTCGATTAAATGTTTTTCAACACCATAGTGCTTTAAAATAAACTGACTATAAAGATGAACGCGCTGATGATCTTTATGATCAAAAGCATATTGAGCCGCTTGCATGGCTAAGTTCAAAGCTCGCTGATCTTGCGGATAATATTCAATAAAGGCTTGATCTAAATGAGTACGTAATTGCAACAAATGCGTGCGTTTTTTGCCTTGTGGGGTTTGCGCCAATAATTTGCGCACCGTTAAGGTTGCAGCATAAGCCGCCTCTTTTTGCAGCTTTTCGTTTGCGCTTATCTTATCTCGTGTTTGATCATTGCTTGCTGTAGTTATGGATGCATTTTTAATTTTTCCTGAGTGACGATAAGCCGAACGTACCTGCCCTGAATTATCGTCTGTTAACTGGTGCGGTTCTTGTTGGCCAAGCAAATTAAAGTTTTCATCAAAAACTAACTTTCCTGATAATAATGCACGGCTGATCACCTGTTGATAAGCGATCATTTCATAATTGGCCAACGCTTTTTGATACTGCTGTGCTTCAAATAAAGCCTCGGCATACAAAAATTCATCAGCTAACAGCCCTTGACTCAATTTTAGCTTGTTCACATAATTTTTTGCTTGCGCTAATTTTGCATGTTCTAAATAAAGCGCAAGCCAATGAGCAGTTTGACTAAAAGCTTTAACGCGAGATTCTCCTGCTGGTAATTTTTGCGCATCGGCATATAAATAACGGCTATGTTGATAACTAAAGTCAATTAAATGCGGTAATACTTCTTCGTATAGGGCGCGAGTAAAGTTAATTTGTTGATATTTTTTATAACGAGCTTGCTGCCAAAAGGCACTTGTTAAACCATAGCGTTGAACATACTGTTGTTTTAGTAATTGTGCAGCACGGTTTTTACCTTGCTGACGATATAAATCAAGCAAAGCAATTGAAAAACGTGCTGACCATAAACTTAAAGGCTGATAAGCAATATAGGCTTGATAGGTAAGCTCTGCATCATATTTAAGTTCATTTTTGAGCAAAAAGTTGGCTAAATTTTGAAATAAAATATGTTGATATAAATATAAGTTAGGTAACGACTGTTGTGATTTTACTAAATTAAGTAAGCTTGCTGATTGTGCTTGCTGGCTCAACGATATACTTAAGACTCGCTGTACATCATTGGCAATATTTTGATAATGCTTGTTAATTTTTGCAAAGCTGAAATCTTCTTCATAAAATTGTACTTTTTCTTCACTGAGAATAAAGTCAAGTAGCTGTATAAAGTGGCGATCAGCTTCTGTTAAACGGTTTAATTTAAATAAAGACCAGCCTTGCATATACATACTATTAATTTGGTAAGTCTTATTGTTTTTCGCTTGTAATACGGCCTGATAGGCTGCTAAAGCCGTTAAATAATCTTGTTGGTTATAATAAATTTCACCACGGCGAAAGTGTAATTCAGCTGCATATTGAGTTGTAGGATATTGCGCCAATAACAATTCCATTTGCGCTAAACTTTCATCCATTTTTCCTTGTAACGCTAGTGCTTTTGCTAAATGATAACGAATAGACTCATTTTCAGCGCGATGCGGATAACGCTTGAGTAAGGCTTTATAATCATTAATTAAAGCTGATAATTGCTGTTGTTTTTGCTGAAAAGCTTGTGCGAATTGTTGCTCGTTTTCTTCAGCATATAAATTATTTTCAATCGTCTCACTATTAATTTGTACTAATCGATAAGCAATTTGGGTTCTTATTTCTGCATCAGGTTCAAGGGTTAAAATAGATTGATATAAAATAGCTAACTTTTTAGCACGTTCAGCTTGGCTTAACGCTAGTGGCGATAAGGATAAGTTAGCGGGTTGTTGGGCAAGTTCAGCTAATGTCGCACGCTTAGGTGGTGTAGCTTTTTCAGTGGTCGATAAACAGCCTGATAAAAATACTGCTACAAATAAAAGAATCGTCAGTTTTTTGATAAAAGAGGCATTAAATATCATTATTGTTTGCCTCCTTCAGCCGATATTAGCGCTTCACTGTTTAATTGCTTACTAATTTTTTTGTCTTGTTCGGCCATCTGCTCTAATATTTTTGCCATATTGCGACGCGCAATCAGTAAGTAATTTTGCAGCATTGCTTTTTGTGCAGTGACATAATCAGCTATGTTAGTACGAACAGCGCTGCTAACTTGTTTTTTAGCTTGAGACAAAGCGTGTTGCAATAACTCAACCTTAGTTTTTAGTTGCTGATAACGTGTTATAAATTGTGTTAACGAAGGTTGATTTTTACTTGTCAGCACTAATTGTTGCTGTTGTTTAGTTAACTGATTAAGCGCTTCATTTAAGGCTTTTAATTGTTTTTTATGTTGCCATAAACGTTGTGGGTAAGGTTTTTTCAACTGCCAAGCTAATACGCCAGCGACACGATCAAGACGTTTTTGATAAGCTTCTATATTGCGTTGCGCAGCAATATGGTTAATGTATTGTTGGCTTTTTTCTATACGGGTTAACCAATGTTGCTCTTGAGGATCAGCAAAAATTTCACTATTTTCTTGTAAGCTAGCCGCATCTAAAATCGTCGCTAAGCTATCTCGCTGTTGCTGGTAAGCATGAATTATTTCATCATAATTCGCTTGCTGAACACGATGAATAATGCGTTTATTGCGCTGCTGATTTAAATTGATAATATGCTCAATAGTACGAAACTGTTGCTGAAAAACACTTATACGCTGTTCAAGCTGTTTGAGATCGCCCAAAGCTTGGTAATGTGTGGTTAATTTGCTAGCAGATAAAGCTTTTTGTAGCCAAATATTCACAGGTTGATAATTTTGTTGATTAACTAAAGCGAAACGCTCTGGCGTATTATTAGCGATTGAAGTAGAAAAAGTTAATAAGTTATCATGGTGATCAAAAGCTGATTTAAAGGCTTGTAAACTTGATAATTGTTGTAAATAAAACTGCTCTATATCTTGATAAACGTTAAGCCCTTGTGCCAATGTTTTTTGTTGCGTGACTTGTTCTGCTAATAAAGCAGCCGCTTGCCAGCCTAACTGAGAATAAGGATACTTTTTATATAATAAAGCCCATAGGTTGTACGACATGGTATATTGCTTTACTTTTTGGCTTGCCAAAGCAAATAAAAATAATGCTGATTCGGTATAAGGGCTGTGTTGAGGAAAGTCTGCTAATAATAAAAAAGCCCCATCATAGTTTTCTTGTTTTACATAAATTTGCGCTAACAATAAGCGCGCATAGTCTTGTAGTGCTTGTTGCTCGGTTGCTTTTTGTGTAGAAGCTTGGCTCAATTCTTCATCAAGATCATCATCAAACCACGAAAATAGCTCACTCCAAAAGGTTTTCTCTTTTTCTACTGTCGGCAGTGTTTCAACGTTTTTTAATAACACTATCGCTTGCTCATAAGCTTGTTGTTCAATTAAAGCCAGTGCTTGATTTAAGGTAATATAAGGTGAATATTGTTGATTACCTTCTTCCGTTAAGCTTTGTTCAGTTAGGCTTTGCTCTGTACTAAGAGGCATTGCTAAAGTGGCAATATTTTTCGGTGTTTGAGGCCAATACGCTAACTGATTTAATAAGTAATATTGCCCATAATATTGCTTGGGAAGTTCTGTTAATTTTTGCAGGCTTTGTTGCGCTAATTTTATATGTCCTTGTTCAAGGTACTGCTCGGCTAAGGCTAATAAAGCTACAGTAAATAATTCTTGTGCTTCTTGGCTTTGATGATTTTTATCATGCATTTGGTTCGTATCAAATAATTCAAGTGTTTGTTGAGCCTGTTGCTGTAAACCTTGAGAAACTTGCAAACCAGCTTTAAATAACTGGCTTTTAGGCATTAAAGTACCTAAACGTTGCTCTGCATGATTAATTACTGACAGCGCTTTAGCGGGTTCATTTTGAAAATAAAAATACAAGGCTTGGCGATAATATTTATCTTGTAAGTCAGTTGTTAATGATGAAGCCATTAAGCTATTTTGCGCATAAAGGCTCGGGGTAAAGATAACCGCAGTAAAGAACAACATAACGACAGCTAAAAAGTTGATTGCTTTTAACCACATAAGCAATTATAAAACCCATTCATCAATAATAACTTCGGCGCGATAATTACGTAAATTATCATGAAGTTTAACCTCTAACATGATGGCTTCATCGTCTTTTTCAAAAGGGTAAGTAGCCGCTCGTTTTACTGTGCGTCCTTCATTGTCTATGCCTGTAACAATTGCCGTTAATTGATGTTTACCTGACTTTAAATTACCTAAATACAGTTTTTGAATGCCACCTTGTTCAAGTGCCTTTCGTTGTCTTTTGGTATATAAATGCCCTGCAACATCGTTATCATCAATTTTAATTTCAATACTATCAAGTGTTAAGAATCGACCGATATCAACAGAAACAAACACGGCAACTTGCGTACTGGCAGGAAATAATAAGTCTTCTTCTAAAATAAACAGTTCTCGATTTAGGGCTAGCACTTCACTTTTTAAGCTTTCTAAAGAACGCGCTAGTTCACTCTTAGGTGCTTCATCAGCTATTGAGAAAAAAGCAAGTGGTAAACTTAGCCATAGAATAAGTAGTTTGCTTGCTGAAATAAGATGTCCATTCATAATAATGCCCTAAATAAAATTAAAAATATAAGCTAAAAAAGAGCCGAAAAATATTAGCTGAAAATTGATAAAGCGGTTCTTCTCCAACAGCTGCATCAACGGTAGGATCTCGAAAGTTATTGTAATTAAAACGAATATAATCCCATTGCAGTGAAACCTCTGAGCGCATATCACTAAAAGTGAGTTTTTCAGGTAACTGATAAGTTAAACCAACACCCAAGGTAATATCGTTAAAATCACTGAGCTCTTTGTCTCGAGCAAGAAAATTTTGCGCATCTTGATAGGGAAATAAATCACTGTAAAAACTGGCCTGAGTTTGCTGGTAGTAGCGCACTTTAAAGTCAAGCTCAAGGGTATCGGCTAAAGGCTGTCGATAGCCAATTTCAATATCATCCGCATTAATTTGCCAACTGTCAGTAAAGTAACGGTAATGAAAAAATAATGCCGCTCGGTAAGGTAAATAATAACTTGCCGATAGTTTAGTCGAGAAAGAATTACGAGTGCGCGGATAAACTTCAACTTGGTAGCCCACACCTGAGGGTAAGTTATTATCAATATAACGTACAGTACGATAAGGGTTATTTAGATAACCTTCGTCGCTTACCGCCTCAACATTGATATTAACCGATAAATTACGCGTCAATATTTGGCTAATTGCGGCATTAATTCGATACTGTTGACTTTGCTCTTGAAAAAATTCATCGCCATTACGCCTAATATCATTATCGCCAAAAGAAAGCCCTAAACTAAGGTTAGTTAAATCACCAAAGGTGTCTTGAGAAATATTAAAGCTAACCGATTTAGCTAAAAAATCACTTTCATCACTTTGACGAATATTCAATGACATTAAGGTTTTATCACGTAAATATTGAATGCCTAACTGCCCTTCTTTGCGCTCTTCCGAATAAGGGCTAGCAGTACTCATAACATCAACAGACGCAGAAGAAATGGTATCAACATAGTAATACGCAGAAAAAGCGATTGACTCATTCGCTTTTTTACGCAGCAAAACAGCTGGCCCGTCTATTGTCATGCCTCCACCTTCGTAGCGATGATAAAGCACATCAGCACGCTCTTCGGGTAACACGGTACTATAGCTAACTGAAGAAAGGCTTAAATAAAAAAGTATCCATAAAATACTACAACCAGCACTCTGGTATAGCTTAGTTACAGCCACAGCCACCTCCTCCTACGCCTTCACTGCCTCGTGCAGATTCGCGCGCTTCATAAACATGAGCAACATGCTGATTAGCAATAGGATGCCTATCGGTACGCATAATTCTGTCAGCAAGGTTTTGTCGTTCATAAGGTTGTACCCAAGGCTCAACAGAAAGCTGGGCGCACCCGGTTAAAGTGAGCAAAGCTAAGCTGGTCAATATGATCGATAAACGCTGATTAAATAACGACATAATTACTCTCTGATCAATTTTTTAATGGCTTTAGCGTACTTTTTTTCATAGCCATCTTTGTAGCCGCGAAATACATAACGAATAATGCCATCACGATCGATAATCACAGTTGAAGGCATGGCTTTAACTTCATAAGTTGCTGAAATGTTGTTAGTTTGGTCAAATAAAATAGGAAAAGTTAAATTTAGCCCTTTAAGGAAATCACGCCCTGCTTGGTTTTCTTGTTCAACATTAACCCCCCAAACAGAAACACCTAAGTCATTATATTTTTTATAAAACTGCTGTAATACCGGCATTTCTTTTCGACAAGGGCCACACCAAGATGCCCAAAAGTTGATCACAATAATTTTGCCTCGTTGCTCGGCAAGATTTAAGTTTTCACCCTGAATGGTTTTTAAGGTGAAATCGGGGGCTTTTTCACCGATCTGAAGTGCTTGCGCTGATGTCATGAATAAAAACAAGAGTAAAAAACTGGTAACCGTTTTTTGCACAAAAGACTTAAAGGCTAAGTGATACGCTTTGATCAAAATATTATTCATCATTATGTCCTATAAAATGTGGCGTTTAAAAATAAAAAGCAAAGCCCGTAGTAAAAGCTAAGTTGTGCGTTACCTTTGCCTTACCCGTAATTTTGGTTTCAAAAATATAATCACTCATGCCTATGTCCCAAGTGATCCAATCAGTTAAAAAAATACGATAATTTGCACTGGTATTTAAGGTAAATAAATCATCACCTGTAAATTGCGTGGTACCCGCACCAAGCTCAATTGAAAATACACTGTTAAAAGCAAAATCTCGCGCTAAAAATACTTCACCTGGCATTAAGTTATAACCAATATTTAAACCATAATAGGTAAAGTCTCTTTCTGCATCGGTTAACAACGGAGGTACATTAGCTAATTGCTCAAAACTGGTATTTCCGCCCTTTGAGCGCGCATACAATGCTTTAGCGTAAAAAGACTCTGAAATATGGTAAGCAACATGCGCACTAAGCCATAAATTACTCTCGAAATCTTCGATAGAAAGTAAACCTGTTTGCAAGCCAACTTCAAAATTTTCATCATCAAGTACATCTTCAATGACTTGTCTTTGTTCTATTTCGATTTTAATTGGCGGCGTTTGCTCTGTTTCTTGGCTATAACTCAAAAAACTGAAAGAAGCACCGAACATCATAAAAACCGTTAAAAAAATATGCTGAAGCCTAATTTCCATACTTTAATCTCTTCATTCTCATTGCGGTCTGTTAAAACCAGTGAATACTTGTATTCAGCTCGTAATAAAAAATTACGGGCTAAATGATACTTTAAACCAACCGCTGCACTTATCAGCGTATTTTGCCTATTTTTAGCATCAGCCAATATGCTATGCGGTTTAGTATTAATAATACCCGCACCAATACCAACATAAGGAATAACAAAATACTCTGGCAATAATTGACTGATGAGCATTGCTTCATATATATCACTGTTGGCGATATTACCAAGGGCTTTACCGGCTAAAATTTCACTGCTAAAAACATCTGTAAAAGCATAGCCTAATGATAAGTTATAAAAATTACTGCCTTCAAAATCACCATACATAATGCCTGCTTCAACGTCTCTTTGAAAAAAATCTTCTTCGCTATAATTTTGTTGGGCAATAGCTTTGCCTTGATGACTAAGCCCTAATAATTCATTTTGTGACAACCAACCAATATTGCCACGCTTATCTTTAATTTTTAGCCAACGAGTGCGTTTGAGCAGCACTTCAACTTGTTCACCTTTTTCAATAACATAAATAACGGGATAGCCAACCGCAGGGCCAGAATGTAATTCTATATAGCTCACCTCAATGGTAAGCAAAATATTATCATTCACTTTATTGTCATCTGCTTTAGCGATTAAGCTCAATAAGCAAAATAAGGTTAAAGCCACGCGACGAAATGAGAGAAAAATAGCCATAAGGATCGTTATTCCTGTGAGTAAAAAGGCGTGTTGTAATATTGTGCGCCTATATCTAACCACTCACTAAGCAGTTTTAATTCATGGCTAGAGAGCATATTTTGATGACTCGGCTGATTAAATAAGTCGAAAAATTGCTGACTAGCACGCGCTCCATTTGTAGATAAAATAGGATTAATGGTAACCCTCACTAAAACAGGTATCGGGTTACCATTTTCATCTAAAATTAAATTGCCTTCTGCATCTCGTTGATAAACAATATTACCGTTTTCATCAACCTCTTCGACGAGCCTATCACGTAATACGCCATCTACAACTTCTTGCTCAAAATCATTAAAAAAGAGTTCTCGGTAGCCTGTTAAATGATCAGCTTCATCTGTTGAGGGAACATTAGTTAAATCAAGTTGCCCCGCAGGCACTCTCACAGGTTCATCAACACTAGTGTTACTATGACAACGAGTGCAAGTATTATCCGCTAACAACTCACCAGTAACTTCATCAAAAATTAAGCGTGGTAATTCCCATAATGGCTGAATATGCTCTTTATAATTAATTTGTAAACGGCAATAAGCATTCCACTTATTAAAGCAGGCTGCCCCTACAGGTGGTGGTGTTTGTAAATCTTGATAACGCATTTCCAGTGGAGGATTTAAAGGTGATAATGCTGGATTGCTCCAGATATCTTGATAGCGAAGATCGGCAGATAACTCCGCTATTCCATTAACCATAGCATCGGCTTCAGCCATTGTTTGCCCTTGCGTAGGAATAATAGCGGTTGTAGTGTTAGGAAAAGGTTCTCCACCTGATGCTCCTTGATTAATACTGGGTAACTGCGCACTCAGTCGGCCGTGCGGTAATTCACTATTACGCGTGTGGCAACCATGACATTCCATTGTTTCACCTGCTTTTAAAGTGATCCACTGACGGTGGCGTCCTCCAATACGTTGTCCGTTAGCATCAAGCACACTGATCGCTAAAGGTACATTCGCCGGTACTTTTACTTTTACTGAACCGTCAGGTTGGATAACCGTATAACCGACGATTTCACGCATTAATTGATTACGACTGCGACCAAAATCAGTTCTTTGTACATCTCGCACCTCATCAGGCGGCATAGGTACGCCACGAACGAAACGTAAAAAGCGTGCAGGTAACGCAGCAGCAGGAGTTCTGCTGGGATCTTTTAAACGGTCAATTCCTTCAGGATTGTCGGCTTGGCGCGTAACGTCTTCACCATCAAAGTCATAAACACTACGAATATGAATAACGGCTGCTTGTTCATTACTTAATTCAACATCTAACTCATTACCAATAACTTTATCAGCAATAAATTCACGAGGAAAATCATTCTCTTGCATAACCACAGCTTCGGTTAGTATTTTTCCTGTCGTTGTTGTAGCGACTAATTGCTGGGTATTTTCTTTGGCATTATATAGCCATAATTCATAAAAAGGGGGCGCATAACTAGTATTTTCATCAGCTAATTGTTCAGCGCTAAGTTGCCCACAAGCTTTAATTTCACCAGCAAAAACCACGCGACAAAGATCCCAAGTAAATAAGTAACGTTCACTTGCATCAGGTAAAATAAATAAATGGCTTAACCGCCCTGAAGTATTAATATTTTCTGAAAAATCAAAGTTAAATGTATTGTTATTAAATAATAAACTTAACGCTTCTGTACTACTTTCTACGCCATCAATAGTGCGGTTATTATCAATGTAGTCTTGAATATTAATCACGACTGGGCGTTTTTGGTATTCACTTTCTTCTCTTGCTGAAAAAAGTAATAAAATATCACCGTTAGGCATTTGCTGCGCTTTAATATAATCAAGGTTATCTACACCTTGTTCACTTGCTAATTGCTGTGAGTGCCAGCCAAAAACTAATTGATTCTCAGTACCATCAGGGCGCATTTGATATAAACTGATGCGATCATTGCCGCCCATAGCATCCCAACGGCTATACAAAATATGACCATTTTGTAACACTAACGGATAAAAATCATGGCTGAGATTGAAGGTAAGTTGTTTAATATTAGTACCGTCAGCTTGCATAATATGAATATTCAGGGCTGGAATATTCATACGTTCATTCAACCCTGTATATTGAGGTTTGCCTTCATCAAGTAATATAGCACGTGATTTTTTTTGTCTTGTTGAGGCAAAAATAATGCGTCCATCAGGTAAAAAAGCTGGCATAAGATCATGCCCCTGCTCTGCAATAATATCGTCGCTGATCACACGCGTTAACGTTTTTGTACTACGTTGATAATGCCAAATATTCCACGTTGGTTGCTCATTTTCATCAACGCCAGCTATCTCAGGCGCCCTAATAGACATTAACAACGCTTGGCCATCATCTGAAACAATGAGATCACGAATATCAAAAGGGAGTGGATTACCTAATTCATCAACCCCAAAAAGGTTCTCAGTAAGGTTTAAACTCGGTGTGTCTGCAAAAGCATTATTCTTGATAAGGAGGTTTGCGCCGGGGTTAAAAATAAAGGGGTCTCGAACAGAAAAACGAGCTTGTTGATTGTTATTTTCATTAACAACAACATTTCTTTCAATATAAACAACAGGATATTCAACTAATACCGGATCAGTTTTATCGACTTCTGTTTCTGATTTTACATTGCAGCCTGTAAGTAGAAGTATTACAAGCACAACTCCGCTACAACTTAACTTCGGATTCATGTCACCATTCCCTGACATCTATTTGATAAATATCACTTATCAAACAATTAACGCACTTTATTTTACCATTAAAGAGCAACAGATTTTTATCATAAGGTCAAATAAAAACTATTACTGTTTGACATTATCATTATCTAACTGCAAACTTTCAGCAAGTCTTTTTGTGATTTTTAGCAAAAAAAATATCAAAAAGAAGGTGCGTAAAAAATGCATTTGCTCATTTAATAAACAATCTATACACTAATCTTTCATGTTTAGCTATAGATTATTTTAACTAATTTAAATAGCAAAGCATCTTCAAGGAGGTCGTATGAGGGTGTCAAACCAATACCATAAAGGTATAAAATTAAGGATTAAGACGCTAGTTAATAACATTATTCTTATTAATAGTCTTATTGTTTTATTCGCTATATCGCTACACAGTAATGCATCAACATTAGAGCAAGCTAAGCAGTTACATGATCGCCTTGTTGGGGTTCCTCCCTCACAAAGCACACTCAATGAAATGGTTACGCTACTCAATAATAACCAACCTATTGCTGCCGCTTATAAAGCCATGGAAAACCCGCATTTCTATTCCACCACATTAAAATTATTCGCCGCACCTTGGACAAATAAAGAACAAGATATTTTTGCAGAACTCAATGATTATAGTGCAACCATTATTGGTATGGTGCGCGATGATATTGATTTTAGGCAAATCTTACAGGCTGATCTCACCTATGTTGGCAAGAGTGATTTGGGGCTTCCTGCTTATAACAAAAACAATAATGCCCATTATCAAGCCTTAGCAGATCAGTTTATTAATCTAGCTGATAATTTAGTGGCAACGCCTCAATCAAGCTTAAATGGTTTGCCTGCTAGCGCAACAGCAGGCGTTTTAACCTCACGCGCTGCTGCTAAAGCCTTTTTTTACTTAGGTACTAACCGTGCCATGCTACGTTTTACGTTAATGAACCATCTGTGCACCGATTTAGAACCGTTAAAAGACAATAGCTTACCAACAGATCGTATTCGCCAAGATGTTAGTCGCAGCCCTGGTGGAGATAGCCGTTTATTTATCAATAACTGCTCTGCCTGTCATACAGGCATGGATCCTTTAGCGCAAGCATTTGCTTATTATGACTATCAATTTGATCAAGACAATGATCCAACCGGAGAACAAGGCGCTATAACCTACAACAGTGAAGGCATGATTGACGCAAAAACAGGCTTAAGGGTTCAAGCAAAATATCATAAGAATGCCACAAGTTTTCCTTTTGGTTATATAACACCTGATGACCAATGGGAAAATTATTGGCGACAAGGCATTAATCAAAAGTTAGGTTGGGACACAAACTTACCTGGTAAAGGTCAAGGCATGAAATCTTTAGGTGAAGAATTAGCCAATAGTGAAGCTTTTGCTCAATGTCAGGTTAAAAAAGTGTTTAAAGCAGTCTGTTTAAGGCCTGCTGAATCAAATGCCGATTTAACTGCAATCAATAATATTACCGCCAGTTTTAAACAAAATAATTATCAATTAAAGCGCGTTTTTGCTGAAGTTGGTAACTACTGCATGGGAGAATAATGATGTGGTTATTATCAACTCAGTTTAATGTTACTAACAAAGCTTTCTCACACATAAAATTGTGCTTGCTTGGCTGTTTAACTTTACTCGTTATAAGCTGTGGTGGTTCCGAAGTTAAAACACAGCCACCTGCACAACAAGATATACAAACACCACAATATACAGGCCCAGCCCCTAAAACAGAAGATATACAAAAATATAAAACCGCTCTATGGGACAATATTTCAACCAGTGATAAATGTGGAGCTTGTCATACCGAAGGAATTCAAGCGCCCTATTTTGCAAGTAGAAATGATGTAAATGATGCTTATGCAGCAACCAATCCTTTGGTCAGTTTAACAAACCCCGATGAATCTCGCTTAGTGACTAAGGTCGCTGGTGGTCACAATTGTTGGTTAGACAGTGATCAAGCATGTGCAGAAACCATGACTCAATGGATTAAGCTTTGGGCTGATGAGCGCGTAAGTACGGTTAACACCATTGAGTTAAGCCCACCGGTGATCAGAGACGTAGGCGCAAGTAAAAATTTTCCTAATAACAGCACCTTATTTTCTGAAACCATTTATCCCTTAACTGAAGAATATTGTTCAGCTTGTCATAATGAGTCATCAAGTACAGCACAATCACCCTTTTTTGCTAGCGATAATATTGACGATGCTTATGAAGCCGCCAAGCGAGTAATTAACCTTGATAATACTGCTCAATCACGCTTAGTGGTTAGGTTGCGTAATGAATTTCATAATTGCTGGAGTGACTGCCAAGCCAACAGTAATGAATTTGAAAATGCCATTCAAGCCTTTAGTGATAGTTTACCGTTAGATATTATTGATGAGAATATGGTGGTTTCAAAATCATTACGTTTAAGTGATGGTATTGTTGCCTCAAGTGGTGGCCGTTTTGAGTCTGATGTTATTGCCCTGTATCAATTTAAAACAGGTACAGGCACAACAGCCTATGATACATCAGGAATATCGCCTGCTGCCAATTTAACTTTATCTGGCAATGTAGAATGGCTAAGTAGCTGGGGGCTTAATTTTATCAACGGTAAAGCACAAGCAAGTACAGCTAACAGCAAAAAAATACATGATTTAATAACTGCAACGGGTGAGTTTTCAGTAGAAGCATGGCTTACACCCAATAATGTTGTGCAAGAAGGGCCTGCGCGTATTATTTCTTATTCAGCGGGCGATAACGATCGTAATTTCACCTTAGGGCAAACCCAATACAATTACGATTTTATGTTACGTATGCAAAATACCTCAACCAATGGAGAACCGATGTTAAGTACTCCTGATGCTGAAGAAGTATTACAAGCAAGTTTGCAGCATGTGGTTATTACCTTTTCAGCCAGTGAAGGGCGAAAAATTTATGTTAATGGACAACTAATTGATATTGTTGATGAAGATACTTCACCACTCGCCTCATGGGATGATACTTATGCGTTAATTTTGGGGCGAGAAGCCTCAAATAATTATGTTTGGCAAGGCAATATTCGTTTATTGGCTATTTTTAATCGCGCCTTAACTCAAGAACAAATACAGCAAAATTATGATGTTGGTGTTGGTGAGAAATTCTTTTTATTGTTCTCGATTAGCGAGCTGATCAACCTTGCAA
Source organism: Alteromonadaceae bacterium (assembly GCA_015487235.1). GTDB lineage: Bacteria > Pseudomonadota > Gammaproteobacteria > Enterobacterales > Alteromonadaceae. The sequence continues at coordinate 8,794 of WFQC01000032.1, read as the reverse complement.
ATACTTATATTGTTTTTGAAGTAAGTCAGTTTGACAATTACAGTTACTTATTTATCAACCCTACTATTGTTAACCTCGATGGTTTAAGTTTACCGCAAGCATTAACTATCAAAAAAATGCGTATTGGCTTAAACGGTAAAGAAAGCCCACAAGGACAATCTTATGCGAATTTAGCCTTAACACTCACCAGTGAGGTTGATATTAGTAGCCCCTTAGCTATTTCGTCACTTGGTACTATCATTGCCATTGAAAAAGGCATTAATACCGATGAGTTCTTCTTAACTTTTGAACAATTGGGCGAACACCAAAATGTGGTTGTACCTGCAACCTTTACCCCTCCTGAAGAATTACCTGCTACCAGTGATAGCCCTAAAATTGGTATTCGAAATTTTGCTGAAATAAATGCCAGCATGAGTGAACTCACGGGTGTAAATCAAGCGAATAATAAAGTGTTCTCAACCTTTCAACTGGTAAAACAGCAATTACCTAGCTTAGAAAATATAGAAACCTTTATTTCCGCGCAACAAATGGGCATAACACAGCTAGCCATAGCCTATTGCGATAGTGCGATTGAAGATAGCACTTTACGCGCAACTTGGTTTCCTGCGGTTGATTTTTCTCAACCACCGGCTAACGCCTTTGACAGCACAGGAAGAACCAATTTTATTACCCCATTACTTAATCGTTTAATGCCATTAGCCCCAACCACACAGCCCGATAAAGCGACTGTAGCGACAGAGCTCGATGCCTTAATAACCAAGCTCTCAAGCTGTGGTGCTAATTGTAATGCTGAGCGCACTCGAACTATCGCTAAATCTAGCTGTGCCGCCGTGCTCGCTAGTGCCGTAATGTTAGTACAGTAAATAAAGGAATATAATATGACACACAAGAAACATTTACACCCAGACGCTCCTTTATTATTTAGCGATCACCAAAAACCGATGACACGTCGTGATTTTATCGCCACCGGCTTACGTCGCGGCGGACAAGCAATAGCAGGCTTATCTTTATTCAGTCTTTTTACAAACCCTAATCAAGCACAAGCGGCTTTGTCTGCTGACTTAGAAGCCTTACGCGAGTCTTGTGGTATAAGTGTACAAGGCGCAGGAAAAATCCCCTTTATTAGCTTTGATCTGGCTGGTGGTGCAAATATTGTAGGCTCTAATGTTTTAGTCGGTGGCTACGGCGGACAACTCGACTTTTTGTCAACCGCAGGTTACAACAAATTAGGCTTACCTGGCGATATGTTACCAGCAATAGCCAATCCTAATACGGGCTTATCTGACTTTATCAATACAGATCTAGGCCTTGCTTTTCACTCAGACTCTGCTTTTTTACGTGGTATTTTAGAAAAAGTATCGCCTGAAACCGCGGCAAACATTAACGGTGCGGTGATCCCCAACCGCTCAGACAATGATACCAGTAATAATCCGCACAATCCTATGTATGCCATAGCTGCCGCGGGAGCTAATGGTTCTTTAATGCCACTTATTGGCTCTAGAAATACCGACTCAGGTGGTAATTCTATTGCTCCAGCACGCTTTATTGATTTAAGCATTCGTCCCACCAAAATAGATCGACCCAGTGACGTAACAGGTTTAGTTGATATTGGTGATTTATTTACATTACTTTCTCAATCTGATGCTGTAGCAGTAATGGAAAGCATTCAACGTATTAGCGCGGCTAAAATGGGTAAAGTAAATACACAAGTAACACGAGATGAGGTGATCAAAGATATGGTTAATTGTGGCTACGTAAAAAGTGCTGACTTAACCGATAGATTTGGCAACCCTGCAACATTAAACCCGCTACTTGATCCTGATATTGTTGGGCCTGCCGGTATTTTTACTCTTAATGAATTTGATAACGAAAGAGAATTTCAAAAAACCGCCTCTATTATGAAACTTGTTGTAAATGGTTTCTCAGGAGCGGGTACCATTACAATGGGAGGTTTTGATTACCATACGGGTGAGCGCGGTACAGGAGAGTTACGCGATTTGCGCGCGGGTCGTTGTATGGGAGCTTGCTTAGAATATGCGGCGCGCCGTAATATGCCTTTAATGATGTATGTGTTTAGTGATGGTTCTGTGGCAAGTAACGGTAGAATTGATGACTCTGAAGAAGGCAGAGGAAAAGGAGAATGGACAGGTGACAATTCTTCAACGGGGGCTTCTTTCTTTTTAGTTTATAACCCTACTGGTCGTCCTGAGTTACGCGGCAACACTGATGAAGATAAAGCAATACAACAACAAATAGGTTATATGCGCCCTGATGCTTCGGTAGAAACCTCTTCTGCACCTTCAGCAAATAATGTCAATCTACTGGTAGAAACTGTATTACTTAACTATATGGCCTTACATGGAGAAGAAGGGCAATTTTCAACTGTTGTACCCGGACAAAGTTTAGGAAACAACACCATGTTAGACTCTTTAACTGCATTTAATTCAATAATGACTTAAATTACCACTAAGGACTGTTAATATTTCAAATATAAAGGTGGTAGCAGTGTAATTAAGCACTATAATCACGGTTGCAAACCTGAAGAAAAATGCAACCGTTGATTTTTATCAATAATAATGGTCTCAAATTCAGGTAGTTTTTCAATTAAGGCTAAACCCTCTTTCAAGCCTTTAACAAAAACAGTTGTTGATAATGCATCAACATAAGTCGGATCTTTACCAATAACAGAAACACTCACCACTGCTCTCGCTGAATCACCTGTTTTGGGGTTGATTATATGATGATAACGCACCCCATCTTCAATAAAGTAGCGTTCATAGTCACCAGAGGTTGAAATGGCTTCATCAACAAGGGGAATATGCACCGCCGTTTTATGATCTGCCCGCGGATGCTTAATACCAACAAGCCATGGACGACCTCGGCGGTCTCCTAATAAGCCCGTATCTCCACCAGCACTAACTAAGGCGTGCTCTATGCCTGCTTTTTTTAATATTTCTAAACAACGCTTAACCGCATAACCTTTTGCTATTCCTCCTAAATCTATGCGTACATCGGCATGTTTAAAACGTATAGTTTTTTGCTTACGATCTAAAATAATACTCTGATAATTAATTGCAGGTAATGCTTTAGTGATATCACTTTGGCTTGGTTTTTTTCTTTCTCGGTAATTATATTGATATCCCACAGACGCATAAGTAATATCAAAAGCACCTTCACTTAACCGTGAAATATCTTGTGCTACTGTCAGTAAATCAAATAATTCTTGGCTAATTTTTACCGCTTGGCTACTTGCTAACCGGTTAATACGACTTAATTCACTCTGTTGTTTATAAGGGCTCATTTGTTGATCAATACGAAACATCTCTTCTTTTACCGCAAGCAGTAAAGTACGAGCTTGCTGCTGATTATCAACCTGAGTTAAACGATGTTGGTAATCATCAAGCCAAAACTCAACATGCGACAGAGTGCCCATCACTTTAAATGTGTCTTGATACCATTGTGAAAATACCACAGAAGAAAAGAAAAAATAGCTAAAAAGAAAAAAAATAATACGTTGCATAAAAGCCTTATAATATATTAATACTACAGCAGAGTATCAGTCTTGGTGTTAATGAGCTCTTTAAGTTTATTGACTTCTTGATCGATACTCTTTAACGCCGAACTTAAGCGCATTAAAGATACTTCAGAGCAATCATCTACAGCACTTTGCGCTTGAAATTCATCAAGCATGTCATTAGCTGATTTTAAATGAGTCAGTAGATTTTCTTCCATTATAATATTCCTTTATTTTTATTTATTCGCTAAAACGTGCGTTAAAGCTACAAAACAACGCTCAATTACCCTAGCTTTTTTACTACTACAACAAAGACGATCCCAGCCTATATCTAAATAGAACGGCAACACTATAAGTTAAAATTTGATTAAAAAAAACTCAAAATTAAAAAATATTTCCTCTTTAGGGCTATTTTTTGCTTGATTATTCCTCAAAAAACAACTACTGTACATATATACAGTATCTTGTAATTAAAAAATAAAAAGGTGTTTGTCATGCTAAATTATCAAAATACAGATCTATTACCGTCAACCAATACTCATCAACAAGTAAAACTAAGTTATTGGATAGACATTCACCATGCTACAAACAATACACCGTTTTATCAGTTGTTTGGTCAAATATGCCAACAACACCAACAAGATAAACGCTGGGTTATGATTATGGATGCAAAAAAAGAAGATATTGAATTACTTAAAGTCAGTGAAAAAATTGGAGACACTAAAGTGCTTAAAGTCAATTCTCAGCAATTAAATATAAGCCTTGAAAATATTCATAAACTACTCTCAGCAGGAAACTGTGCAGCACTGATTTTATGTAATACTCAATTTAGCCATCAACAACTGCTTAAATTGAGTCAATTTGCTCAACAAGGTAAAACCCACTGTATTGTTATTAATAACCTTACATAATATTATGACTGCGCAAACCCAAGAGGCTTTGTTACACTAAGGCACTCCATTGAACTTGATTAGTCGTTAATAATTATGCTTTGTCCTTGTAAAAGCCAAAAACCTTTTAATGAATGTTGTCAGCCTATTATAACTTATAAGCTAAAAGCACAATCGCCTGAGCAACTAATGCGTTCTCGTTATAGCGCTTATGCGACCAAACAAGCACAATATATTTTTGAAACTTATGCGCTTAGTAGCCAGAAAGAGCAGTCAATTGACGATATTGCTAATTGGGCTGAGCAATGCCGTTGGACAGGCTTAACAATTTTAAACACCTTAGCAAGCACTAGTATGCCAACCGTTGAGTTTATTGCTTACTATGTACAAGGAAATAGTTTGTACCAACTGCATGAAGTCTCTAGATTTATACAAGAAGATAGTCACTGGCGCTACCTTGACGGCGATATAAAAAGCCACCACATGGTACAAAAACTAAGTAGAAATGATCCCTGCCCTTGTGCGAGTAATAAAAAGTTTAAGCGCTGCTGTGACTTGTCACCATAGGAGAGTCAAGTAAGCTTTTTTCTATACCTGATAACCATGCTTTAGCGTTAAACTGGGCAACCTTATTAAAAAGACCTTCTTTATCTTTATCACTTTGCTTTTTATAACGTCGCTGACAATGAATTGAAGTATTTTCAATAATTTCACTTTCGATATAGCTGGCATCATCACGAATACTTAAAGGTAAAGGTGATAGTATATTTTGCAAATGCAAATCAGCCAGTCGCTTTTCTAACACCAGTTTTGCCTGGTTATATTTTGCTATCTCTTGGGGATCTTGTACCGCTAAAGGTGCTGGTTCGGGTAATTGAAAACGCTGACGCAGTTTTTTGTCATTAATTTCATTTTCTGTTGTTTCAGTATGAGGAAGATGAAATTGGCTATGCTCACGAACATCATCACTGAGCATTGCGAGCATCAAGGCAAAATCAGCACGACGTCCACTGTGAACACTTTGGCTAAGTTGAGTGCCTAATTGTAATTCATGAACCAGTACGTTGTTTTCGACTTCGACCAAAGCTTAACGACTCATATCTTTATGATGTGACTAAGCTATCGGCACAAAAAAAATTTTCTTTAACTTTTTTTAAGGTATTTTTAAGGCGTTTTTTTAGTGTTATTTTTATGATGGTGAATAGGCCAAGAAAGGATAAAAGCCGCACCACCAAGTTCACTGTCTTTAACATCAACATAACCGTGATGCCATTCCATAATGCGACTTACAATGGCTAGCCCCAAACCAAATCCACCTGTTTCTCTATTTCGGCTTTGATCACCACGAGAAAACACGTCAAAAATAATTTGTTTAAACTCTTCAGAAACACCCTCACCATTATCTTCAACACTGATAATGCAGTCTTCTTTTTCAACACGTACCGTTATATGAATACGATCTTTGCCATATTTAATGGCATTGATAATATAATTACTTAAAGCGCGATGAATAAAGTGTTGATCACATTCTACTAAGACATCATCAACCTGATTATCAATAGTTATAGTGCCTTGATATTGGCTATGTTGGGTTGCTGCAATCTCAACAACATCAGCAATGCGTGTGGGTTTAAAGGATAACTTAGGTCTATCACTATCAAAGGCTGCATAAATTAGCATTTCATTAATTAATTCATCAAGCTCATTCACATCATTATGAATTTGCTGTAAATATTTATCTTTTTTACTGTCATCCTTACTAGTAGATAACATTTGTAATGCAAATTTAGTACGAGCAAGTGGTGTTCTTAGCTCATGAGAAACAGCACTGGTGAGCTCTTTATGAGCCGTAATTAATACTTTGATCCGTTGAGCCATCATATTAAAAGCATTGATCATCGGCTCAATACTGGCGCTTTTTGCTAAAGGCGCTTGTGTATTAAATTCACCTTTACCAAAAGAAATAGTCGCTTTGCGCAGTAAGTCCAAATCTCTCGACATTGGCCACACCCAAACAAAAATCACCAAAGCTAACGCTGCTAAAATAAGCATTCTTAAAATAGATTCTGAGCGAGGTCTTGTCGGCATTTTGGCTGGGCCAAGCGTCAGTATGACATTACTGCCCTCAATCAAGTAATGTAATACTACAGAATTATTATCATAATAAACATGCGTATTGCCTTGATGTAAGGCATTTCGATGTACAGGGCTTTTATTATGTAATTGTTCTTCAGGAATAATAGAAAGCGGTAATTGATACTTTTCACTTAAGCGAGTGATAATATCAGGCCATTCTTCTTGGGGATGTTTATTTAAAAAATCGCCAACAGCAGAAAGCATGACTTTATAGCCCGTGTAAGACTCAATATCTTGCTCTAAATAAGAGCTCCATACTTCGTCTAATAACCACGAGAAAATAATAAAGGTCGAAACTATTAAAAAATATAAACTAAAAAAAGTACGACCTAGTTTCATCTGTTACTCATTAGGTTGATAAGTGTTATTCCCAAGCATCAGGCACAAATAAATAGCCTTGCCCCCAAATGGTTTTAATACGAAAAGGCACATCGTTACTATCAAGCATTTTTTTACGTAAACGAGAAATTCGTACATCAACACTACGATCTAAGCCATCATAGTCACGACCTACTACCGCTTTATAAATATAATCTCTATTTTGTACTTCACCCGCTCGGCTTGCTAATAACCAAAGTAAATCAAACTCTTGGCTGGTAAGTTCTACTTCTTTGCTATCAAGCACTACTTGGCGAGAGTTACGATTAATAGTTAAATTACCATAAGAAATTTCATTAATTTCTTTATTTTGATCAGCAAGCTGTCCTCGACGTAGCAATGCATTAATACGCGCAAGTAAGACCCTTGGTTCAACAGGCTTGATCACATAATCATCGGCACCAATTTCTAGTCCAAGTACTTGATCAAAGTCTGTACTTTTAGCCGTTAACATTAATATAGGCCCAGTGTGCTCAGGCCGTAAGTCTCGGCAAATAGTAAAGCCATCTTTACCTGGTAACATAAGATCGAGAATAATCAAATCAGGAGAATGTTTTTCTACAGTTTTTTCAACACGATCACCCCTAAACTCTTGAATTACGTGTAAACCCTCACTTTCGAGAAAGTCTTTTATCATTTCTGACAATTGGCGATCATCTTCAACTAATAATATTTTACTTACTAACTTTTGCTCAGTCATTTACCATTGCTCCACTAGGTTTCAAAAAGCCTTGCATATTTTGTTAATATACATCGACTAATCGAATAGAGGACGATTATAATGAAAAAGTTTCATTACGCGCAGTGTTATTTATCATCTATTTTTAGATTAAAAATAAACTCTTTAAATATCATATAGCTAAAAACACAAAGGCAAGCCAAAAAGACACAGTGTTACATCAAGGTTACATAATTTAACAGCTGTTTTTTAGCGAGTGTTAGCGTGACAAAAAATAAAAAAGCCAGCCTTTAAAACTCACTCTTTGAGCGTTTGCTCATAGCTCTGAATATCGTTGACGATTTAGTTAATACCCATTTAATTAAATCTTCACGATATGCTTCATTGCGATAATCATTTTCTGTTATGATGCGAAAAAAATTGACGAGTGAGTTTTATGAAAGTTATCTCTTTTAATATTAATGGGCTACGTGCTCGGTTACATCAACTACAAGCAATTATAGACAAGCATCAACCCGACATTATTGGCTTACAAGAAATTAAAGTACATGATGATGCTTTTCCTCTCGAAGATGTTCAAGCTATGGGCTATCACGTGTATTTTCATGGGCAAAAAGCACATTATGGTGTTGCCATGTTATGCAAAAAAGAGCCCTTAAAAATACAAAAAGGCTTTCCTTCAGACAGTGAAGAGGCACAAAAACGGATGATCATGGCAACAACAACCGATGATCATGGTGATGAAGTGACAATATTAAATGGTTATTTTCCTCAGGGTGAAAGTATTCATCATGAAACAAAATTTCCCTATAAACGCCAGTTTTATAAAGATTTAATGCATTATTTAACACAATATCATCATGCCGACGAAAAAATTATTATTATGGGAGACATTAATATTTCACCTATTGATCTAGATATCGGCATAGGAGAGCAAAATCGCAAACGTTGGTTAAAAACAGGCAAATGCAGCTTTCAACCCGAAGAAAGAGCATGGTTAACTAAACTTATGGATTGGGGCTTTAAAGATACTTTCAGATTACTTGCCCCTGATGCAAGCGAACGTTATTCATGGTTTGATTATCGCTCAAAAGGTTTTAATGATAACCGAGGGTTACGAATAGATGTTATTTTAGCCACAGAAAAATTAGCGCAGCAATGCATAGAATCAGATATAGACTACGAATTGCGTGCAAT
>WFQC01000031.1 GCA_015487235.1 Alteromonadaceae bacterium | reverse complement strand
GCGTGATGCTAAAAACCAAAGTGTACAATTTAGCTATGATGATTTAGGCCGAAAAATACGTCGTTACGACAATAGCGGTACGGTTTGCTGGGATTATGGCTCAACAGCAGCGGCCAATCAAAACGCCAGCGGTAAAGTACAAAAAGTTCGCTACTATGAAGGGCAAAATAACAGCTGTAGCACTACAGCAATAGCCAGTAACGAGCAGCGCTATTACTATAACTCGCGTGGCTTAGTGTATAAACAAACACAACGCATGGCTGGTGAAACCTTTACCACGCAAATGAGCTATAACAGTGCTAACCAGCTTGACGTATTAACATACCCTGCCAATAACTTTAAAGTAAAGCATCAGTATCAATATGGTTACCTTGTCAAACGTATTAATGCTAATACGGGGCGTGTTTATCAGCATATTCAAGGCGTTAATGGTCGAGGGCAACAAACAGAAGTACGCTTTGCCAATGGTTTAAGTGAAACGCGCCAATTTAATGCGGCTACAGGTTGGGTAAGCAATATTGGTTTAGGCGGTAGCGTGGGGCTTATTCATGATTTGAGCTATCGGTTTGACGTACTTGGCAACTTAACCTCACGAGATATGCAGTTTACGACACTAGCACACAGCAGTAACTTTCGTGAAACCTACAACTACGACAAGGCAAACCGTTTAATAGGGCGTACAATTTCAAGTTTAGTCAAGGAGCCACCAACGCCACCACCAACATGTGGTACGCAGCCTATGGCAACACTTGAAAAAAGTATGCAATTAGCGATATCAGGTTTTACTAGACCACCTATTACCGAGCCAGCACCTACACCGGGGCCTGTAGAGCCTTGCCTCGCTAATAATAGTGTGACAACACAAGCAAGCAGCGCTTCAAGTAACTTTAATAACCAGTATTCAGATTTACCCGCGGCGTTTAGAATGAGTGAAAACTATCGCTATGACGACTGGGGTAATATTACCTATAAACAATATAAAGGTAATTATGAGTACAGTAATGCACAAAAAAACCGTTTAACGCGTGTTAGTGGGTTAAATGGAAACCGTAGCTATAACCTAGATTATGATGCTAACGGCAACATTACCTATGATGGGCAACGTCGTTTTTATTACACCAGTTTTGATAAACCCTATAAAATAACGCAAGGCACGCGTATCACTGAATTTAAATACGATGCTAACCGTAATATTTATTTACGCCTTGACAAACGTGCCGGTAGAACCACCAAAACCCTTTATGCAGGTAACTATGAAAAAGTAACCTTACCCACAGGCGTTACCGAGCATAAATTTTATGTCGGTAATGCGGTTATTACCCAGCGTAGTAATAACGCCAATGATGAATTTTATTTGCATAAAGACCATCAAGGCTCTACTACTTCAATAACCAATGCAATAGGCATGATAGTACAACAATTTGTTTACGACCCATGGGGTAAGCAATACAATGTACAAAGTAACGCTATTTTTAATGCCTACTCAAGCCCTGCGGTAAGTAAAGGTTATACGGGGCATAAAATGGTTAACGACCTTGATATTATTCATATGAACGGTCGAATTTACGATCCAACGTTGGGGCGATTTTTACAGGCAGATCCGTTTATTCAGGCGCCTAAGAATAGCCAGAACTATAATCGCTATAGTTATGTGTTGAATAACCCGATGAGTTATACCGATCCGAGTGGGTATTTTTTTGCTTCGTTATTTAAAGGAGTGAGGAAGTTTGTTAAGAAGTATTGGCGACAAATAGCTTCAATAGCAGTAATGTTCATACCCGGTATAAATGTGATAGCAGCGGGGTTTATTTCTGGATATATTGCTACAGGAAGTCTTAAAGGAGCTATTGTCGGCGCATTTACAGCAGGTATGGCGGGTCCTGCTACTTCGTTGGGAGGCTTTGTAACCAACGGAATTGTCGGGGGGCTTGCCAGTAAAGCGATGGGAGGCAAGTTTGGACATGGTTTCTGGTCGGCAGGTATAGGTGCAGCATTGGGTGGACAGATAAATGGTATTAAAACAGCCGTTGGACGAGTTGTTGCCAATGCAGTAGTTGGCGGAACAATATCTAAAATTACAGGGGGTAAATTTGGCAATGGTGCATTCGGTGCTGCATTTGCAAGACTTTTAGGTGAGGTTGGTAAAAGGAGTATTAGTAATAACTACAGCGAATCTAGTTCGACTTCTAGTTCAAATCCGGGAAGTTGTTCTAATTGTGGCAATGTTACAGTTGATATCTCCGGATTAAATTATAACCAATTAGACGATACGATGCAGCACCTAAGTAGTTATATCGACAATCAATATGTAGATCAGACTTCCTTAAGAAAGGCTTTATCTGTGGTGGGTAGAGCAATGTATGACATGAAAGTTACATACATATCTAACTATGATATTCAGTATGCTAAAATGCGGAGAAATATGAATGAGCCATGGGATTATGCTTTAGACAAGTTTAATACAGTCGGTCAGGCAGCCTCCTTTTGTGGGCATATAGTATGTCAAGGGGTGTCCTACGGTGCAGCAGGAATAGATTACATGCGCACAGGAAATGCGGCAGGAATACAAGGAAACTTGATTAATGAAACATTTTCTCACTATATCGATTCAAGATTTAGATATATTCCTGAGCCAGTGAGAAACTTTATGAAAGGCTGGGGATCTGTCGGTGCAGGGGAAATGGTAAAAGATTAATTATGATGTTTTTATTAAGAATTTTTTTTACATGCTTTTCAATATATTTGGGATATAGTGCTTACATTAATTTTATAAGCGAATCAGTCTCTATTAGAGGAAATATTAGTACTTTAAATGGCGACCCTTATGTATATTGGTTTTGGGTCATTTTTAAAGGTATATCATCCTCGGTTTTTGCTTGGTTGATTCTTTATCCACCTAAAATGGAGAGAGAGAACTTATCTTGAGAAAAGTCGGATTGTTAGTTTTATTATTTTTTACTGCTGCTTCATATGCAAATGAAGTAAAAGTTATCGATGAATTTAATGAAAAAAAACTGAAAAGTGTAATTAAAATAAACCCAATGTATCCTGAATACGCTAAGAAAAATAGCGTAGAGGGCCAATGTATGGTGGACTTCTTTATTGACACAAAGGGCGGAGTTATTGCTAACAAAACCGTGGCTACTTGTAGCCCTGAAAATATTTTTGAAGAGTCTTGCTCAAAAGCGATAAACCTTCGAAAATTTATTAATTATACAAAATCTGAACAGCAAGGTCGTTCTCAATGTTTTTATCGCAAATAAACGTTAATAAATTGTGTTTTAGTGTTTTAACAAGACACCCACTTTATAATTGGAAATTATCACCAAGCTGAACTAGGGTTAAATCATCATCAATTTTGATAGGGTTTATTATTGTGGCTATGGCACGAAAAAAACAAATCAGCTTAATTGACACGCCTTATTACCACTGTATTTCACGTTGTGTACGTCGGGCATTTTTGTGTGGCGAAGATAAAGCAACCAGAACAAGCTATGAACACCGTAGAGCTTGGGTTGAAGATAAATTACTAGCGCTTAGCCAAGTATTTGCTATTGATATTTGTGCCTATGCGGTAATGAGTAATCATACACACTTAGTACTATTTATCGATAAT
>WFQC01000030.1 GCA_015487235.1 Alteromonadaceae bacterium | reverse complement strand
TGATCTTTCGAGTTTGAATTTTGTTCAATCTAAAAGCGTCCTAAAGAAAATTTTCACAATAGTTTGACACCATGTAACATAGGATTATAGTTATTAAATAAGCTTAGCGTCTGTTGATATAAGCGTACAGTCTGCTTAAATAACGATAAAAGGATATTGCATTGCGACGGGAACTCAATATTGTACTGCTTTTTTCTTTGCTCTTCTCAGTTAGCTTATGTACATACGCTGAACAAGTAACCGTTGTATATCCTAATGTAAAAGCGCCTTACGACACTATTTTTAAACAAATTATTCAAGGTATTGATAAGGTGTTCCACAATGAAGTGATACACTTAAAACTCGCTAGTAAATTTGATGCCGAACAAACAGCACAAAAAATTACCACCCCCAAGGTTATTGCGCTAGGACGAAGAGGTATGCGTATTGCCAAACACATATATCATCAAAAATTAGTTGTTGTCGGTGCATTACCAATAAAGCCTAACGGTATTGCAGGTGTCAGCTTAATGGCTGATCCAGAAGTATTATTTACATCTCTGTTAACGCTTGCGCCTAAAACAAGCAAAGTTGTGGTAATTTACAGTCCTTCTTCTGCCTGGATAATACCCGAAGCAAAAATTAAAGCCCAAGCTCAAAATTTGACCCTAGTGGCTATTTCTGTAAACGATATAAAGTCAGCCGTAAAGGCATACAACAAACTTTTTGAAAAAGAAAACTTAGATAAAACAGCAATTTGGCTGCCGCTTGACCCTATTAGTGCTCATGAAAAAATAGTGATCCCTGTTATTTTAGAAAAAGCATGGGAAGATAAAATAGTCGTATTTTCAAGTAAACCTTCACATGCAAAACGAGGAGCTTTGTTTTCAGTGCTGCCAGATAATCAATTAATGGGTGAACAACTTGCCCATTTAATTAATACCATTGATGGTAAAGATCGCCCTTCTATCGTTAATACCTTAAAGGCAATAAAACTGGCTGTAAATTTAAGAACCGCCACCCATTTAGGCTTTTCTTACAGTGCAAAACAGCGTACTAGCTTTGCCTTAACTTTTCCTAACTAACTGACTATCACCATGGCATTTATCAAAACGCACCGCAGTATTAAAAACCAAGTGATCACCTTTATGGTTATAGGTATCACACTCATGACCGTTGTAATAAGCCTAGTGACAACCACTGGCGTTAATCAACAATATCAACAATTAATGTTAAAAAATGCTTTTCAAATTACCGAAGTTTTGGCTAAGCAGGCCGTATTTCCTTTATTATCAGGCTCAGAGCAAAATGCACAAGAAGCCATGAACCAAGTGCAAGGTTTTCAAGCCGTATTAGCTGCAAGGCTACTTACCGAAACGCAGCAGTTATTTCTAGCCGTAGGAGATTACCCTAAATTAGTAACGCCGGTAGCACCATTTGTTCAGCAAACCGATATTATTGCTGAAACAACTAACTACTGGCTGATAAAAACCCCCATAAAATTATCGGCTAATTCACCTTTAGGTGAAGAAAGCCAGTTTGAACTCGACACGAATAATACGCCCGAGCAAATTATTGGTTATGCTGAAATTGTCTATAGCAAAGAGTACCTAATAGAAGCTCAAAACCAATTAACCTTATTAATTTCAGTTGTCGGTGCCCTTTCAGTGATCTTACTGAGTGCTATTCTACATTTCGGTTTACATAAACTATTTAAACCTTTAGGTGACTTAGCAAGTACCATGCAACTATCAGAAAATACTGGTAAGCATTTATTAGCACAAGTCAATGGTGCCAAAGAAATTCAAGACATGGCTAATATATACAACAGTATGATGAAGTCACTACAACAGCAAGAAACTGATTTAAAATCGCACCGCAATTTATTGGAAAAAGAAGTCGAAATTCGCACTCGAGAATTAGTGATTGCTCGAGATACTGCTTTAATGGCCAGTCGGCATAAGTCTGAATTTATGGCAAATATGAGCCATGAATTACGCACACCTATTCAATCAATTATTGGTTACAGTGAGTTAGTTACCGAAGAGCTTGAGCTTGCTGGAAATTTAACTTTAATTGATGATATGGACAAAATTACCAAAAATGCCCAAAGATTGCTCTTTATGATCAATAGTTTGTTAGATCTCGCTAAAATAGAGGCAGGTAAAATAGAAATTAAAGAAACCCAAGTAAACGTTAATGATATTCTTATAAGTATTCGCGATACCATTACCCCGCTTGCTCAAGCGAACCACAATCAGTTTATTTGTCACAATAATTGTTCTTTAAAAACCATTACATTAGATAAAACAAAACTAGAACAAGTGTTGCTTAATTTACTCAGCAATGCGTGTAAATTTACCCAAAATGGCACGATTACTTTTACCATTTTTTGTGAAAAAGCTAATTTAATATTTGAAATAAAAGACACAGGTATCGGCTTATCGCCAGAACAACAGGCATATATTTTTGATGAATTTAGGCAAGTTGACGCTAGCCAAGCACGAAAATTTAGTGGTACAGGTTTGGGGCTTAGTATTTCTAAGCGTTTTGTTGAATTAATGCAGGGAAAAATTACCGTTTCAAGCCAGTTGCAACAGGGTTCAACCTTTATTGTTTCACTGCCGATCAAACAAATAGCATAATAAATCTAGCGCAGTTTTCTTATTGGGCGACCAATATAATCAATATCACAACACTTTTGTGGTAAGAAGCTATTCGGTGGTAGCTTTTCCACATCACGATAACAACCAATTGCTCCACTGATCACCGCAAAAGCTTTTATTTTATAAGCTTCATCAGGAGTAAACCCTTGATCTAATAAAAATGCTGCAGAATAGCCACCACTGTTCATTGACAAGTGATAGTGTTCATCTAAAAAGCGGCTTAACTGCTGTGCAAATCGAACAAATTTACCTTCGGGGATCCCTAATGCTTTTTGTCGGCTTTTATAAGGAGTTAAACGCTCATCATCTCGATCAATCGGGCGAGCAAAACCGACAATAATAGGCTTGCCCTTAACCTGTTTGGCCGATGAAACAATATCATGAAAACTATACCCTTTATTAAACTTTGCGAAGGCTTGTTGCAAAAAAATCATACTGGCCCGTGTTGTTTGCCCTCCTCCATACGCTCTAGAGTCAGCGGCAAGAATCGCCGCACTTGCGGCGGCTACAACCGTAGCTTTAGTATCTGCCGCATAGGCACTCACTTGATTACACCAAATACGGCTGTCTGGATAGCTTACGCCCATAAAATTAACTTCAAGCCAATCAGCAATAGCCTTATCAACGAGTTTTCCTGTGGCATTGAGTATATGCACCTGCATAAAAGTACAATGCGGCATTAATTGAGTCATTAAAGAGTAACCGGCAATAATAACGTCAACACCACCTTGCCAATGGCCAACCGTGCTGTAAATCGTATTATGTCGTTGTTCCCAATAGGTTGTACTGTCCATGACAAACCTTTATTAATTTGATTATTGAATGACACCTCTTGAGGAAATACCCGCTTATTCCTTTAAGAAGAGCTTGTATAACGGTGTTGTTCATCGCTTAGCATCGGCATCGCTGTAATGGGTTTGTGGGTTTGCTCAACACCATGAGCAAACACCCCAGGAGCACAGATTAATTGAAATAAACCAATAGCTTCGCGTGCTTTAATCGACAATTCACAAAACACAGCCCCAGCCAACCCAGTAATAAGTATGCCCATATTATCAGGCGCTAACGCTTGGCTAAATTGTTTTGCCCAGTGCAAAAAGGGGAACGATGCTTTGTGGTGCTCATCACTGATTAGTTGCTGCATTAGGCTCGCACTAAATTCATCAATGCTACCGTAATGACTACCAAAACCAGCACAAAGGTGATATTCACCTTCAGTGTGTGATGCTCTATTGCCACTTAACTGTTCGGCAACCTGAGTCGGTGATTTTTTAATGTTTTCTTGAAAAAAAATAACAGCTTGCTCAACTTCAAGCGCACCATTTTGTTTGCCACCAAGTACAGAAAGCCCAATAGGTAAAAGATGCTCGGTGTTTGCCTTACTAACACCTGCCACCATTGCCGCTTTTATAGCAGGGTGACGAGGACCTAAATTGATAAGTGCAATCATGAGTTTTTCAAAAAGTTCTGCTTTGTTTTTATCTGGAAGCTCTCCCGTAAACAACAATAACAATACTTCTGCAAAACTCTTTTTTTGCATTAATTCTATTACATTATAGCCCTGTAAATAACGAGCTTGCGCTACGTAAGGATTAAGCGCTGAAGCTTGCTCAAACAAAATGCGAGTTTGAGCTTTAGCACTATAAACAAAATCTTTTTTGTTTGCATCAGCCATTAAAATTGATACCTTAGCTCGCCATAAAGTGCTCTACCAGTCAGAGGTAAGTCATTAGGAATATTGACCACAACACCATTATTCAAAGACGGCTCTCGGGCATCAACATCAAATAAGTTTCGCACAATAAGTGATAACTCTATCGGCTGATGATTTGCATTCCAACGTACTGTTGCATCGGTCATTAAATAGTTATCAATTGGTTTACGTAAATCAACTGCTTCACGCTTACGCCCCATAACCCAGTTGTTTTTTATATTTACATGAATATTTTCATCAGCTTGCCAATCAAGCTGTACATAAAGTTGTTTATTAGGAATAAAAGCAACATCTTGCTGGGTTACATCATTAGTCGCTTGCGTATAACTAAAGTTACCGCTTAATTTTAATGAAGTTGCCAGCTGCCAATTTAGCTCGAATTCTCCCCCATAGCCCGTTTGTTTTCCGTAGTTTTGGGCGGTTGATGACGGTAAGCCCTCATCAGGAATAAACTGAATAATATCGCGCCACTGATAACGATAAAAACTTAAAATGACCCCAAAGTCAGATTGAGGGTGATAATCAAAAGAAACTTCTACAGTTTCCATTTGCTCTGGGGTTAGATCAGGATTTCCAAGAGCAACAGGGTTATTAATATTACCCGTTTCAGCAAAAGAAGGTGCCCTAAAAGCCTTACCGTATAATAATTTAGTTGAAAGATTCAGCGAGGTTGACCACACTAAAGCTAAGCGTGGATTAGTGGTTTGCCCAAAATCAGAATAATCGTCAAAGCGTAATCCTGCCGTTAGTTCCCAATCATTGGTAAAGTTCCAAACATCCTGAATAAAGGCATATACATTAGTGCGATCTCTTTCTTTTAAAAATACATAAGGACTATCAGAAACATCGACTAAAGGCCCTGCGGGATCAATAGGGTTGCCATCAGGCCCTAAACCAAAGTTTTTACGCTCTCTAATCTTATATAAGTCACTAAGATAATAACCACTTCCTATTCTTATAGTGTGACGGGTTAACCCTGTATAAAGTCCCGTCACATTAAAGCGCGTGTGCCGTTCCCAAACCTCAGGGTTGCCAATAAAGCCATTAGGGTAAGCACCACCAAAAGCACCTGCAGGAAAAATAGTATATTGATTTTTGATATCTTGACTGGTTGAAAAGAATGAGCCTTGCAGATCAAGTTGCCAATAATTATTAAGCTGCATTTTATAATTAATATCAACATTCCAACGTTCACTGGCTTTTCTTGCTTCAGGATCTAATGCTCCGCCCAACCCTGCACCAACGCCTAAATTGTTTCGCTTTTGTAAGCCAGCACGCAAGGTGAAATCGTTGTAATTAATTTCTCCTCTAAAGTCGATATTTTCTGCGCCTAAGCTTAACTTACCGGGCGCTAATGATGCTGAGGTATTAAAAACGCTATCCCAATAGGTTTGGGCATCAACTTCAATAACTTTATCTAAACCACCTGTTTTATGGTATTCCAACACTGCTGAATATTTTAATTGCTTGTTATTGCCCGCAAAAGATAACCATGCATCTTTACGGGTATAACTGCCGACTCTAAGACCCAGTGTGTTTTTTTGAATATCATCCGCATTTTTAGTAATAATATTAATGATCCCTGAAAAAGCATCTGCGCCAAAAACTGCGGAACCAGGCCCTCGAACTACTTCAATTCGAGCAATAGCTTCAACAGGCATTCCGCCCCAGTTTTGATTACGATTACCTAAAAAAGAGTTAGTAATAGGAATGCCATTAATAAGCATTAGTACCTGAGGTGTGTATTTACTGTGTACCCCCCTAAAGCTATATATAGGGGTATAAGTATTTGATAAGCGAGAAATATGCAATCCGGGAACTGTCTCTAAAACATCATCTATATCCATCGCCCCCATATTCTTTATTTGCTCGGCGGTAAAAACACTGGCAATAGCTGGTGCTTTATAAATTTGTGTTTTAATGCCAGTAGCGATAGCGACCATTTCTTTACTACCATAAAAATCATTAAAATAGTCATCACTTTCTGCTTCGTTCAGCACCTTTGCCTCTTGCGCCGAGACCGCGAGTATTAATGCGTACAAGCCAAGCCAAGAAAGTGCTTTTATCTTCATGCTATTACCTTTTTACCTTTTTTCTTCTAATGATCCTACATTATTATAGAGTATTATTGACTTAATTTACTCTGCCAACCAAATGTTTAATTCTTGCCATCATCGGCGGTATTTCTTCTTTATCTATTCTTACATCAAGCAAGGTTGGTGCCTCTGCACTAAATATGACAGAAAAATCTAAATTTTGTAACTGTTCAGGCGCATCAATTATAATCCCCTGAGCACCATGTGCTTGAGCTAACAACGAAAAATCTACTTGGTTTAACTGCCAACCTATTGATTCTGCTTTACTGAGTTTTTGGCCAAAACGGATCATTCCCAACGCAGAATCATTTAGCACAATAATCAAAATAGGTAATTTATACTGTACAGCCACACTAATTTCATGAGAACTCATTAACCAAGCACCATCTCCACAAATACAAACATGAGGTTCGTTAGGTGCAGCAAGCGCTGAACCCACTACACTGCTAATAGCCCACGCCATACTGCCAAAGTCCATCGACACTCGGTATAAACCTTCATTAGCACAATGGCTAAAATAATGTGTAGCCCATGCCCACGCATTACCCGTATCAATAAAAACCCGACAATTTTTAGGTAATCTTATTGCCAAACTAGCCATTAATGCTTGTGGTTTGATGGGAGCAGAACGCATTTGACATTTTTGAGGTTCTAACAGAGTGACATAACTACCAAGTACATTTTTACTACGTTCAACCGTTAACATCGGCTTTATCGGCTCATCTTGATAAAGTGCATTAAGCAAGTTGGTAAAAATAGTGTTTAAATGACCACCAACATGCAATTTAGCGGCTGCAGAACGACTAAAGTTTTCAATATTTTCATCAATATGTACTAGCTTAGTCATAATATTACTGTTTAGATTGCCTAAACCCATTTCGGTTATTGTGGTGCCAATAGCTAGCACCATATCTATATTGGCATTATCAGCAAATAATTGACTTGCGGATGAATGGCCAGCATAACCGTAAACCCCATAATAAAGTGGGTGTTGTTCATTTACCCAGCGTTTTCCCATAGGGCCACTCACCATAGGAGCATTTAATAACTCGGCCAATTGTTCGATGTGTTGGTAAACCCCATTACAACCATGACCGATGTATATAATAATATTTTTTGCTTGACGTATTGCCTTAATGAGCAATTTTATTGCCTGAGTATCAACTAAGGTGCTCTCATACAGCAAATAGCTTACATCAACTTGATCATTTTTTTCCGCTTGTATGGTGCGAAAAATATCAGCAGGAATACTCAAATGAACAGGCCCTTTAGGAGGGTTAAGCGCTTCAATTAATGCCGCAACCAATTTAACTTCGAGCTGAGCAGGGTGTGAAACTAACGCATTAAATTTAGTACAGCTACGTAAAATACTGACCGTATCAATAGCCGTTTCACTCGAATCTTGAAAGGGACGATGACCAAATTTAGGTAATGCGGTTTGTGCCGTAATAACAAGCATTGGCGTTCTATCAACATAAGCAGATGCAATACCTGTAACTAAGTTGGTTGTACCCGGCCCCGTTGTCGCGCAAACTACTGCCAGTTTGCCTGTTTCTCTATAATAACCATCGGCCATAAAAGCAGCACCTGATTCATGGCGAGCCACAATCGCTTTAAGCTCGCCTCGTCTTTCAGAACGGGCAAGTGCATTATAAAAAGGCTCTATTGCCCCTCCGGGCACCCCAAACACAAATTCAACACCTAACAAACGAATATAATCAATGATCAGATCGGCATGATCACAAGTTGTTTGCTGATGAATACCGACATTCTTTGCATCCTCAGTCATATAGTCACCCTTTCCCTTATGTAATTGCTTAATTAGGCTCTGTTGATATTCACCAAACTTTTACAACTAATATGGGTGCTATATATTGTTATAAGGTATTAATATTATAAGTTAAGTTTGTTAATATCTTCGATACTCATGGGTTTGCTAATGTAATAACCCTGAGCATAATTCACCCCAAGTTCGGCTAGCTTATCCAGTGTTTTTTCATCCTCAACAAATTCAGCAATCGTTACTTTTCCTAAGGCATGAGCGGTATCATTAATCGCTTTAACCAAGACACTGTCGGTAGGATCATGCAGCATATCTTTAACAAAAGAGCCGTCAATTTTGACACTACCAGCAGGAATTTGTTTTAAATAGGCAAACGTACTAAAGCCGGTACCAAAATCATCGATTGAAAAATGGCACCC
>WFQC01000029.1 GCA_015487235.1 Alteromonadaceae bacterium | reverse complement strand
TAAAGGTGTTGCTCATTTTGTCGGTATGGTTACCAAACACAATGCTAATATTTTCTTCTTTACCACCGCCGTCAGCAGTATCACCTATTTTGCCTGAAAGCTCTACGCCATCAATATCATCACGTAAAATAATGTTGATAACACCCGCAATAGCATCTGAGCCATAGGTTGCCGATGCGCCATCTTTTAGAATATCAACCCGTTTTATTGCTGAAATAGGAATATTATTAATATCGACAAAAGCCGTATCAATGCCTTTGGCAAAAGGGCTTACAGAAACACGACGACCATTAACTAAAATAAGAGTTGAGTCAGCACCTAAGCCGCGAAGTGATACGCTTGAGCCACCATTGGCGGTATCATCACTACTATTAGCTTGTGTTGAAAAAGTACCCTGCCCTGAAATAGGTAATTTGGCAAATAGACCAATCAGATCGGTTACCCCTGTTTTTTCTATATCGGCCGCTGATAAACTTGTTACCGGCGATGGGCCTTCCATATCGGTGCGTTTTATATGAGAACCTGTAACTTCAATACGTTCTATTTCTTCTTCAGCAGCATTAATGCTATAACTGGTGGCAGAAAGTAAAATACCCGTGACGGCGGTGGTGAGAATTGATTTTTTAAACATGCGAATATCCTTTTAGTGTTTATTGTTTTTAGTTGTTGTCAAATCCTGCTATCTGATAAAATAAAGTTAATTTATTGGTTTATAAGATAATTTTGACTAATACTTTCTAACAAAAAACAGCAATAATAGAAACTTTATTTTTGTTAAAAAGCGAGTAGAAGTGTAAGTAACTGTAAATAATTAACTACAGTTAAAAACCTATGTTTTGCTAAAGGGTTGTTTTAAATGGCTTAGCGAAACTTTTAGTGTCAAGGTGGAAAATATGCAGCAAAACGAATTTGAACATTATCTAAATAAATTGTTATCGTCAGAGACTATTAAAGACTACTGCCCTAATGGTTTGCAAATTCAAGGACAAGCCAACATTAAAAAAATAGTAACAGGGGTTACGGCAAGTCAGGCGTTAATTGATCAGGCAATTGCCTTACAAGCTGATACGCTTTTAGTGCATCATGGCTATTTTTGGAAAAATGAGCCTTATGTTATTCGAGGCATAAAATATCAGCGAATAAAGGCGTTATTTGAACATAATATCAATTTGTTTGCTTATCATTTACCGATTGATGTACATCCTATGCTTGGTAATAATGCTCAATTAGGCAAATTACTTTCGATTGAAAATATACAGGCTTTAACTGGTGTCTCCCCTGAAGGTATTGTTATGCAAGGAGAACTTTCGTCGGCATTGAGTGCAGATGAGTTTGCACAAACCATTAATAAAGTGCTTAATCGCGCTTGTTTGCATATTGCTCCCCCGTCAAATAAAAAGATTTCTACAGTAGCTTGGTGTACTGGTGGTGGGCAAAATTATATTGAACAGGCCGCAGCACAAGGAATTGATGCTTTTATTACTGGTGAAGCGTCAGAGCAAACAACCCATATTGCACGCGAAATGAATATTCATTTTTTTGCAGCGGGCCATCATGCGACTGAACGCTATGGTATAAAAGCGCTTGGCGAACACATTCATCAGGCTTTAGGGCTTGAAGTAACTTTTATTGATATTGATAATCCCGTTTAGCTATTTATACTCGTACTACTTGAAGATGCTCGAGTATACAGCTATTAAGTGCATTAAAATAACTGTTTAAGCCACTGCCATGCTCGTCCTAAGGTTTCGTACCAAGCAACAGTGGTTTGTGCTAGTGCACTACTTTTAGGAATAAAATATTGCCAACCTACCGGATAGGCGCTTTTTTTCACCATGTAGCTTGCAGGTGCAGCAATAGCCGTTACTCCCTGTTGTTTAAAATATTGCATGGCTCTTGGCATATGATTGGCATTTGTTACTAAGACCACATGGCTTCCTTGCACTCGAGGCGCAATAAGCTCAGCTTCTTCTTCGGTATCTTTAGGAAAATTTTCAGTGATAATTTTATCGGCGGGTACACCTAAACTAATAGCGGCGTTTTTTACGGTTTGAGCATGAGAGTTGCCTTGAGCAAAACTATTGCCAGAGGTAATTATGGTGGCATTAGGATACATACGATAAATTCTGATCGCTTCAACTAGGCGCTGTAAAGCACATGACTCTAGCTGAATTGTTGCAGGTAATTCACTGTTATCAGTATGATAACAACCTAAAACAACAATATAATCAACCGATTCTTCTGTTTTTACAAAAGGTGAATAGTCATCTTCAAGCATCAGCATTATTTGATCTGATAGCGGAGGAAAAGCACTAACTATCAGCAACAAAGTGGCTATAAGCAAACTTTTATAACTTAATTTAGGCTGGCGTTTATGGTAGAAAAGAGCAATAAGCAATAACAAAATAATAATGCTCAAAGGCATTATAAATGCGCTAATTATTTTTTTGAGTACAAAGAAATCCATCAGTGATACACATCAGTTAAATAAAACTTACTATAACAAGCTTCAGCTAAAGCGTTGAGTTTATTTTCTAATTTAGCCATCTAAAAGTCTATTGATTTATGCTGTTATTTCAGGCACTATAGCGACGTTGTTAATTAGAGTGATATCTCTAATACCAATTCTATTAAGTAAATGATCTAAAATTTGCGCAGGAAAAATGATGATTAGCAAGGCTTGAATTGCAGTAAGTAGTTATTCTACTTGCAAAATTCATAACGAAGTTAGGGATTATTTTAATCAGCAAGATTGAGCCGTTATTTATTCGAGTTGGTATAAACAACACCAGAAGAGGCGCGTTAGCTAGGTAGATAGTACGAGAAACCACCATTTTGTTGACTACTGTTGAGGGAGACTAACGCCGAGGGTATTGGTTGAGTGGCAACCTATGCTCGGTCACTAAGGTTGAATCCTTAGGATTGTCACCGTTTTTTATAAACTAGGTGGAGAGCTTCTGGCTGAACGTGTTTAGATCTCGCTTTTGCTTATTCTACAAGCTCAGTCACGCTCTTCCTTTTTGTACATACTCAAAAGAGTTTGTTAGGGAGACTTCATGAAAAAAATTATTATTTCACCATTAGGTTGTTTATATTCCTCATTTAGCGATGGAGGAAGCCATGTCTAAGTTAACCGTTGCTAAATTTGGTGGTACGAGTGTGGCTGATCATCATGCAATGTTACGTTGTGCTAATATTGTTAAAAATGATCTCGCTACTCGCGTTGTCGTGGTTTCTGCAAGTGCAGGTGTAACCAACCATTTAGTACGTTTGAGCCAAGCCGATGTTGCTCAAGATGAACAGCTTTTATTAATTGAAAAAATTACGGCAATTCAAAATAATATTTTACAACAGCTTGATCATGCTAGCGAAGTACAAGCTCATGTAGAAAAAATATTGGATCATTTAGCCAGTTTAGCTCAGCAACAGGCTGAAAATTACAGTGCACAACTTAGTGATGCTATTTTAGCCTGTGGTGAACAAATGAGCTCTGTTATTTTTGCTCATGTTTTACGTAGCCTTGGTATTGCTACTGAATGCTTTGATGTGCGCGAGGTGATGAGAACTAACAGTTTGTACGGTAAAGCCGTTGTTGATATTGAAGCATTGAAAAGTCACTGTGTTGAATTATTACAACCTAAATTAACAAGCAAGGTGATAGTAACGCAAGGCTTTATTGGCAAAGATGGTTTAGGGCATACCACAACATTAGGGCGAGGAGGCTCTGATTACAGTGCCGCTTTGCTTGCTGAAGCGCTTGATGCAGATAACCTTGCTATTTGGACCGATGTGGTTGGTATTTTTACAACAGATCCCCGTATTACTGATCAAGCACGAGCGATTGAAGAAATTAGTTTTGGTGAAGCGGCTGAAATGGCCACTTTTGGTGCTAAAATATTACACCCCGCAACGCTTATTCCGGCTATGCGTCATAATATTCCTGTTTTTGTCGGTTCATCTAAAGAGCCTGAAAAAGGCGGAACACGTATTCAACAACAGGTAAACTCAGCGCCTACTTATCGCTCAATAGCCTTGCGAAAAGAGCAAACTTTAGTCACGGTTAAAAGCCCTGCTATGTTACATGCTAGTGGTTTTTTAGCGCAGGTTTTTGCTATTTTAGCCAAGCATGAATTAAGTGTTGATTTGATCACCACCAGTGAGATCAGCGTAGCATTAACCTTTGATAACCCAACTGGCTCAACTCAAGCCTTACTAACCAGTGCTGTTGTACAAGAGTTAGAGCAACTTTGTGAGGTTACCATTGAGCATGGCTTGTCGCTCGTGGCGGTTATTGGTAATAATTTACACGCAACCAGTGGTTTAGGCAGTAATATTTTTGACAATATTAACGAGGTTAATATTCGCATGATTTGTCATGGTGCTAGTGCAAATAATCTTTGTTTTTTAGTACCTGAGAAAGATGCTAATACCGTTGTCGAACAACTACACAATACCTTATTTGCTTAACTTGAGCTTGAAGCTGCATTTATATTATCGAATAAAGTATCTAGCTGTTGACTAAATTGTTGTAAACCTTCAATAGATAAACCCGTTTGGGCAAACATCAGTGCAGGAATTTTTTCTGCACTTTGCTTTAACTGCTTACCTTGAATGGTTAATTCAATATTTACCTGACGTTCATCATCAAGACTACGCTGTCGAGCTATATAGCCAATTTTTTCTAAACGCTTTAACAAAGGGGAAAGGGTACCAGAATCTAAGTCTAATTTTTCACCGAGTGTTTTTACAGCAATGCTTTTGTTTGTTTGCCACAATACTAGCATCACTAAATATTGTGGGTAGGTAAGCTGCAATGGTTTAAGTATGGGCGCATATAAACGATTCATGGCTTTGTTTAAGCGATAAAGGCGAAAACAAAGTTGCTTTTCTAATTGTAGTTGTTCACTCATTTTATTGCTTCAAGCATTTTTCAATATCAGCCTTAATCATCTCAGGTTTTACTGTAGGAGCAAAGCGTTTTACTACCTTACCTTGGCGATTAACTAAAAATTTAGTGAAATTCCATTTAATGGCTTTAGTTCCTAAAATACCTGGTGCTTGTTGTTTTAAAAAATTAAATAACGGGTGACTGTGTTCACCATTAACCGCTATTTTACTAAACAGTGGAAATTTAATATTAAAACGTAAATCACAAAACTGTTTAATGTCATCATTACTGCCTTTTTCTTGTTGGCCAAACTGATTACAAGGAAAAGCAAGTACTTCAAGACCTTGTTGTTGATATTCCTCATATAAGTTTTGTAAACCTTGATACTGAGGGGTAAAGCCACAGGCACTTGCCGTATTGACGATCAGTACAACCTTGCCTTTAAACTGAGCTAACGAAACATCTTCACCTTGGTTATTTAATGCAGTGTATTGATAAATTGTATTTTTCATAGTTGTTTAATGGGTTTTGTGAAATTATATTGCGCACAATATAATTGTTTTTGACTTATAGGTCAAATAAGTTAAAGAGAAAGCTATTTAAGATAATTTCACTACCTTATTTTATTTTGAGTAGGTAAAATCTTAGCCAATAGTCATAAAGCGAGTAAAAATAATGAAAGTAGCATTTATTGGTTTAGGTGTAATGGGATATCCCATGGCAGGGCATTTACAAAAGGCAGGCTATGATGTTTGTGTGTATAACCGCACAGCAGCAAAAGCCGAGCAGTGGCAAAAAGAATTTGGCGGCACTATGGCAAATACACCCGCACTGGCAGCAAAAGGGTGTGAAATTGTTTTTTGCTGTGTTGGTAATGATGACGATGTACGCCAAGTGACTTTAGGTGATGAAGGCGCATTGGCAGGAATGGCTGAGCACAGTATTTTAGTTGACCATACTACGGCTTCAGCAGAGCTTGCTCGCGAGCTTGATAAAATTGCAAAATCACAACACAAATTCTTTTTAGATGCGCCAGTTTCAGGTGGACAAGCGGGTGCTGAAAATGGCGTATTAACCGTTATGGTTGGCGGAGAAGCTGACGTTTTTGAAAAAGTAAAACCCGTTATGGCTGCTTACGCTAAATTTAGCCAATTAATGGGGCCGGTTGGTAGCGGGCAATTAGCGAAAATGGTGAACCAAATTTGTATTGCAGGTGTAGTACAAGGTTTAGCAGAAGCCTTTAATTTTGCTGAACGTGCAGGGCTTGATGCTGACGCGCTAGTTGCCACTATTTCAAAAGGAGCTGCAGGCTCATGGCAAATGGAAAATCGCTACAAAACTATGTTTGCTGGCGAATATAATTTTGGTTTTGCTGTTGATTGGATGCGTAAAGATTTAGCAATTGCTTTTAAAGAAGCTGAAAAAAATGGCGCAGAATTACCGATGACTAAAATGGTTGATGGCTTTTATCAAGAGATACAAGAAAATGGCGGTAACCGTTGGGATACTTCTAGCTTGATCTCACGCTTTAAAAAGTAAGGGCATCGTTCATCATAGATATTCGTCATGCTAACAAAAGTTGGCTGCTTCTTCACTCTTTTAGTCAGTGATAAATGCTGAACTCAATTTAGCATGACGGGCATACTTTAAAAATAAAAAGCTAACACTTTGATTTTTATATCATTCAAAATAAATCATATTAATTCAAATAAAATCCAAGACTTAAACGAGCAAAAAGTCGTTTGATCCTTTTAACTTATACCGAATCTATTTTATTCAAGTTTTAATAGATGGCTGCTTATCATTGTTATTGCCGTTGAACAATAGCAATAGTGAGTCGTTAACAATGAGCATTAAAGATATTTTGATGCTTGATATGGAATAGGGATCATGGAGCTTAATATGACTCGTCATACAATTTTTACGAAGACTTACCAATATAAACATACACAACCGTCTTTTTATATTAACCCTCAATTTGTGAGTGTTTCTGCTTTTTATAGCCGAGCATTACAGCCAAGAAGAACCATTAATAAAGCGATAGCTAAAAAGGAAATATTATCAGTAACCATTTCAATACCTTCAAATGAAAAATATGATGGTGCTATGGTGATCACGTTACCACAAGCGTCTAAAGGTTGCTTTGTTGAAATAGTAGAACAACCTGCTATGGGTGCTACAGGAAATATTCAATTAAAAATAGCTTATACCATTCCTCCCGGGGGCATTATTTACTTTAAGTTAAAAGCTTACAGTAAAAAAGTTTCAACTAATGCAAATACTGATTCAAACGCAGATAGTAATATAGAAATTCTTCACTTGATTGACCTTCAGTCGGTCGAACGTGTTGCTTCGTTAATGCATAGTAAAAAGCGTATAGCCTTATTAATTTCAGGAAGTGATGCCTTACAATTATTGGCTACAGGGTTATTTAATCCTGGTACATGGCGATTAGGCAAAAGCCCTCTAGGTTTTACCGTTAGCATTAATCCAACTTGGGAACTGGTCGCTATTGTCGCTATTTTAGCGGCAGCAGCGGTAAGTACGGTTGCCATTGTGGCATTAACAACCATTGTAACGCTAGGCGTTTTAAATAATTATCGTATTAATATTGCTGAGTTTGAAACAGGCTCTGTGACCGTTGGTGGAGAAATAATCGAGATTTCGTTTCCAACACTTGTGCTTGATTTGCAACCAGAATAAGGATATTTACTATGGTTATTTTAGCTAATAGAGCTGTCAGCTCACTTAGATTAAGAGGACGCCGCCCTCTAGGTTTAACTACGCCTAAAATACCTTTAAGGTATTTTCCCAAAGAAAATGATCGATTAATTTCTTTTGTGATCAAATTATCTGAAAGTAAAAATTTAGCAGCACAAAAATCTTTACTTACTGATATTAAAGATGTTTTTAATACTAAACTGGCAGATACTTACCCTGAGATAATTTGGGGTAAACAAACAATATGGAAAGAGCTTGAAAAATGGCAAGCAAAAGGTCGTTATTATCGTCCTCGACTTTTTGTAAGGCAATCTACAGCACGCCTGAGATTAATATCAAGTACTCAAGAAGGTAATAAAATACCATTAAAACTTGAGCCTCTGTTTCCTAATGTGCTTAATGAAAAAGGGGCGGCTAACTACGAGTTAGACAAATACTTTTTAGTACGCTTGCCTATTTATGAAAAGCAATTGGCTAACCGAGTGGGTAAAATAGAATATAGCCGAGTTTTAAGAGAAAGTGCTTACATTTTGCAAACACACTTAAAACTCACTTTTGCGTCTCCTGCTACGAATTTTCCTCATTATTTCTTTGCAAATGAGCATACTGCCAAGCCATCAACATTACCTAAAGATTATGATTGGCCGCGTAAAGTAATGGAGGCTCAACAGATTAATTACTCAGGTGATAAGGTATTGATCGCTCATCCTGATAGTGGCTGGACACCTCATCCTTTGCTGAATTTTACTGCAAATAATGACAGTGCAAACCTTGATTTAGATAACGATTGGAATGTTTTTAATGATCAAAGTACAGCAGAAGAGTCATTAACCTCTAATGCTTTTAATCGTTATCATGGTACTGCTACTGCGAGTTTAATTATTAGTCATTCCCCTAAAAAAATAGCTGGCATTGCACCGAAAGCGAAAATATTGCCTATACGTTGTTTAGCTGAATCAGTTGTCGATACAGGAGTTATTCTTATTGGAGATATTGATGTAGCTAGAGCATGTTGGCACGCTATTCAACAAAGAGCGCATATTATATCAATGAGTTTAGGCGGTTATCCTGCGCCTTATTTAGAAGCGGTATTAACTTATGCGGCCTCACAAAATATCATTCCTATTGCTGCTGCGGGTAATATTTGGCCTTTTGTTATTTACCCTGCACGTTATGCTAGTGTTATTGCTGTTGGCGCGTCGAATGAAGAAAATAAACCTTGGCAAGGAAGTGCTAAAGGAAAAACAGTTGATTTTTGTGCACCGGGTGAACAGGTATATTGTGCTGATTGGGATGATAGCCGCCCTAATAGAAAACCCATATTAGGTAATGGCTCAGGTACATCATTTTCAACCGCTTTTACCGCAGGGGCTGCGGCAATATGGTTAGAAAAATTTGGTAGAAATCAACTTATTGCTAATTTACCGAATAACCTTAGACTTGTTGATGTTTTTAATGCTCATGTTAAAAGAACGGTTACGAAACCCAGTGGCTGGGATAATAGCTTATACGGTGAAGGGGTGCTTAATATTAATAAGTTGATTAATTCAAATTTGCCTGACTTGAATAGCGTTACCAGTAAAGTTGACTGGCAAAATTGGCGTGAACGTTCCCCTTTGTCGCTTTTATATGATCTATTTGAACATAGTGATCCTGTAATAGTGAGAGAAAAATTGGCGTTGTTTTTAGCCAATAATGATCCGGAAACTGTTATGACTGATTTTGGTTATGAAGTGATTGAGCTGTTGATGCAAACACCGCAGTCAATAATAGAAATCAATAATGCAATACAGGCAGCGCAATCTGAAGCTAGAGATCATATTGATAACGCTATTGATGCGGTAATGGACTTCGCTTCGGATCCGCTCGGCAGTATTGCCCAATGGTTTGATTAAACTTTAGTGATATTATTCACTATATTAGGGAGCTTATATACTCGAGCATCTTCAACATTTTCAAGTAGCACGAGTATATAGACTCTCTGTTAATATCAATATAAGCACCTCAGTTTTATTCACCCTGAACATAGTGATAAAGTGCTTTTAATACTGCCATTTTATCGGCATTGTCTTCATAGTCATGGGCAAGGTTTTCAATTTTAATCATATATTCATCAAGGCTTAATAACCCTTTACCACCCGATTGTAGCTTGTGTTGACAATAGGCGTGCCATTGTTGCTGTTCTTCGTTTGTTAACGTGAAAGGGTAATTTCTGGCTCGGTAGCGAAATAATAATACCGGTAAGCGTTTATCTTGAAAATTAAATGGATAACTCGCTAATTGCTCGGCGGTTAAACTGTGTAAAACCTCCATTTGTGCTTTGTCACTGTCACTAAAAAAGCCACCACCATAAAGCGCATATTCAGGATCGGTGTTTTCATTATCATCATAATTTTCAATAAAAACTTCACTGAGTTTGTTACGTATATCCTTATATGCTTTTAACTGCTTTAAGTTATCTAAACATTGCTCTCGAGGAATATTTAAACGCTCGGCATTTTCAGGTAACAAGGTTTTCGCAGGGGCGACAACGGGGCACTTATTTAAATGAATTAACTTAATAGGAATGGGTTTTTCATCAGCAGATAAGTCATCATAACGAGTATATAAGCGTGTTTTTATTTCATCACTGGTTAATTCAAACAAAGGAGAAAGATCTTGTGCTAAATCAATCGCAATCACCGCATTTTTATTACTGGGATGATAGCTAACAGGTGCAAACCAACTTGTACAACCGTATTTTGATGATATTTTAGAGGAAGTATGCACAACAGGCGTCATATTATAAACATCAATTAATTCAGCTACTTTTTTCTTATTACGTAACTGAAATAAAAAGTCGTACAGCTTAGGTTGTTTTTCTTTAATTAGCTTTGCCATTGCAATAGTGGCATAAACATCACTCATAGCATCGTGTGCCGCTTCATGGCTAATACCGTTAGCTTGGGTGAGTAATTCAAGACGAAAACTGACCACTTCTTCACCATCACGCTCAACCGTTGGCCAATTAATGCCTTCGGGGCGAAGTGCATAACAAGCGCGAACCATATCAATAATATCCCAACGACTATTACCATGTTGCCATTCGCGCGCATAGGGATCATAAAAATTGCGATAAAATAAATAGCGAGAAACTTCATCATCAAAACGAATGTTGTTGTAACCTGCTACACAAGTATTAGGTTGGCTAAATAAGGCATGAATACGATCGGCAAATTCTGCTTCACAAACGCCTTGTGCTAATGCTTTTTGCGGGGTAATACCTGTAACCAAACAAGCTTCTGGTTGTGGTAAATAGTCGGCTGGCGGTTGACAATAAAAAACTTCAGGCTCACCAATAATATTTAAATCATAATCAGTACGAATAGCAGCAAACTGCGAAGGCTTATCAAATTTAGGTGAAATACCCCACGTTTCATAATCGTGCCAAAGAATAGTGGGTTGGGAAGGTTTTTGCTGATTATTTTGTGTCATGCGAAGTAGAGTCTAGCTCAATCGTTATTTTATTTTCGCTAGACTTTAACACAAATTATTTTGCCTTTCATGGCGTCTATAGCGATAACTTTAAATAGTGATCAATTTCATTCCAATGTTATTCGCCCATTGATGTAGTTTTTCTTTATTATGAATATCTACTTGGCTTAATGCCCACAGGTTGCAGCTACGGTTTCCTGTACGACAAAACGCGAGATAAGGTGCGGGATTATTATCTAATATTTGTGCAAATTTTTCAGCATCTTCAGGGGTGAATTTATTAGGGAAAACCGGTAGGTAGAAATAATTTAAACCTAGTTTTTGGGCCGCTTGCTCTAATTCAGATGATAAAGGCTGATGTGCTTCTTCTTGATCGGGGCGATTATTAATAATTGTCTTTATACCTAGTTCTGCTGCTTCTTTTAAATCATCAAAAGTCAGTTGATCAGAAATGTATAAGTCGTGTGTTAATAGTTTAAATTTCATGTTGTTAACCTAAATTTGTCAATGAACGATATAAAATAAAACATCCCATGATGAGTAAAAAAAGACCAAAACCGCGTTTTAAGTGATGTTGTGGAATTTGGGCTGATATTTTTTGTCCTAGTAAATTACCGGCAATGCCTATTAAGCTAAAGGTGATGATTACTTGCCAATCAAGTGTTATGTTTTGCTCGCTAAGTAATTGATGATACTTAATAAACCCTGTAAACGATTGCAAAGTGATAATTGCTAAACTGGTCGCTACGGCAGAAGTCATGGTTAAGCCTGTTAGCAATACTAGCGAAGGCACAATAAGAAAGCCGCCACCAACACCCACTAAACCGGTTATTGAACCAACAATTAAACCACTGATAATAAATTTCACTTGTTGATCAGGCTGCGTTGTATTAGCAGCCTTGGTTGATATTTTGGGCTGGCGGATCATAAAAAAA
The DNA here is from genome assembly GCA_015487235.1 of Alteromonadaceae bacterium. GTDB lineage: Bacteria > Pseudomonadota > Gammaproteobacteria > Enterobacterales > Alteromonadaceae. The sequence continues at coordinate 1,077 of WFQC01000029.1, read as the reverse complement.
GCGGATAACAGCATAATAATGGCAAATAAGCTGAGTTGCATTATGCCGGTTAAGTACACAGACAAGCTGGCAGCCAAATAGCTGGCAAACATGCTTGGTAAACCAAAGCGTAATACTACGGGCCATTTTATTTGCCGTTTAATGTGATAGCTAATAACACCCGAAGCGGCAATAACGCCTACAATGGCAAGAGAGCCAGCAATGGCTATTTTTTCATCTTGTCCAACTAGGTAAATCAATGCCGGCACAGTTAAAATAGAACCGCCAGAGCCTAATAAACCTAAGCTTAAACCAATAAAAATTGCTGCTAACCAAACCATTATTGTGCCTATTTACCTAAGGTATTAATGGGTAATTTTAAATAGTGTTTGCCGTTTGCTTCTGCTGGCGGTAAGTGACCAGCCCTAATATTGACTTGTACCGAAGGTAAAATAAGTTTGGGTACTGCCAGTGTGCTGTCGCGCTCATTTCTAAAGCGTACAAATTCTTCTTGGCTTATGTTTTTATTAATATGAATATTGTGAGCTTTTTGCTCTGCAACAGTACTTTCCCAGGCAAAATAGTCTCGCGTTGGTGATTTATAGTCATGGCCTGTAAATAAGCGGGTGTTATCAGGTAAGGCATATATTTTTTGAATAGATTGATAAAGTGTTGCTGCGTCACCACCAGGAAAGTCACAGCGAGCTGTGCCATAGTCAGGCATAAATAGGGTATCGCCAATAAAGGCAGCATCATCAATTAAATAAGTCACGCAAGCTGGTGTGTGCCCTGGCGTATGCATTACATTGATGGTGAAATTACCTAGAGTGAGGTGATCATCTTCATCAATAAGCTTATCAAATTGTTCGCCATTGGTTTTAAAGCTCTCTTCGAAATTAAATACGGTCTTAAATATTTTTTGTACTTCGACAATATGGCCGCCAATTACAATTTTTCCACCTAACTTTTCTTGTAAATAAGGGGCTGCTGTAAGGTGGTCTGCATGAGCATGGGTTTCTAAAATCCATTGGCATTGCCATTGCTGTTTAGTGATATAAGCAATAATTTTATCTGCAGATGAAGTTGAAGTAGTTGCTG
>WFQC01000028.1 GCA_015487235.1 Alteromonadaceae bacterium | reverse complement strand
GGTATTAGATCCTAATGGTATTTGTTTATTAGCGTTAGGCGGTGTAATTTATTTAATAGGTGTTTATTTTTATGTGGAGAAAAAAATTCCGTTTAACCACGCTATTTGGCATGTATTTGTATTAGCAGGAGCAACCAGCCACTTTTTTATGATTTTTCTGTATGTTTAATCGGATGTTACAATTATAGCGATAAAATCAGTTAGCTAGGTTGCCTGAGTAATTTTAGACCCCATGCGCATTATCTATCAAAGTTAAAACAAGATCAGGAAAATATTAATTCACTTCCATCCTAATGACTGTTCAAAGTCTAAATCAAGTTGCTTGGCAAATTCTTTTGCCTGCATCGCGACTTTTTCAAGTAATTTATCTTCATCATCTGCGGGTTCATATACAGGTACTTTAACAGGATAGCCTGTTTCATCTATCGCCATAAAAGTAATAAAGCAACGATTAGTAACAACCGCCTTGCTTTCTTTAGGGTCGCCAGCTCTAACCACAACGTAAATATGCATACTGGTTTTTCCTGTATGCACAATACGCGCAGTTACGGTAATTAGTTGACCCACTAAAATCGGTCGTATAAAACGTATTCCATTTGCTGAAACCGTAACACAGTAACGTTTACTCCACTGAGCTGCACAAGCATAAGAGGCTTGATCAATCCATTTCATCACCATACCACCATGAACTTTGCCACCAAAATTTACATCGGTAGGTTCAGCTAAAAATCGAAATTCAACGGTATTTTCAGTCAACATAGTTAATACTCTTTAGTTTTAGTAGTTTAATTATAGACAAAATCAAACAGTTAGCTAAAAATATAGTGTTTATTAAATGATTAAATTTTTTCCGCAATAATTTGAGAAATATAAGCTTGCTGTCGACTATCATACCCTTGATAAAAGTGATGCACTTTATAGCCTGAAAACTGCGCTAATAACTCATTATCTTGTAGTAAGTAATCAGGGTTTTTAGGCCGACCTATCTCAGCTTGTTTATGTGTAAACGTTTCATAGACAATAAGCCCATTCATTTTTAATGCTTCTTTAATATTATTAAACAACGGTCTATGCAGATAACGAAAAACTAAGATTGCCTCATAGACTTCTTTACCTAAGTCATAAACGGGTTCAGTTTCTAAATCAGCACAAATAATATTGGCCGCTTTGGTGCAGTTATTTCTAACTCGCTCTAAAGCTTGTTGATTTTTATCCAAATAGCTAAGACTAACTCCTTGCTTTTCAAGGAATAAACCATTATGTCCTTGCCCACAAGCTAAGTCTAACACTTTGCTTTCAGGGGCAATAAAAGTGCTCGCTAAGGCGATTAACTGAGGGGCTTTCTCTGTATGTTTTTTTAGCAATTTCACATTAAAACCTTATTTTTTAAAGGGTTTTTATTTATTAGTATTTACTCATTTTATTGATCTAGATCAGTCAAAATAATTACAGTAGGCGTAAAGTGCGACATATTGTCACACTTTGTCATTTTTAGGCTACACTTGAAAAATCATTATCAAAGCTAGCGTAAAAATTTAACTCTAAATTACTTAAAGAAAGAAAAATAAATTATATGTTAAGAACCGTCAGCTTTTTTATTTTATTATTGACCATTATTTTACCTGCGCATGCACTTTTTGTTAGCCCGCCTAAAGAACCCTTACCTATTATCAAAGAAATTTTTCCTGATGCTACACGCATTAGTGATAAAACAGGCGATCCGCTAATTTGGACAATTTACAAAGATGACAAGGTTATTGGCTATGCTTTTGAAACCAATGACTTAGCTAAGATCCCCGCTTACTCAGGTGAACCAGTCAATATGCTCGTGGCAATTGATGCTAAAGGAACTTATCTTGCGGCCAAAGTATTAGAACACCACGAACCGATTATTTTAGCGGGTATTCCCGAATCAAAGCTTTATGCTTTTGCCGATCAATACCAAGGTTTAAGTGTGGGCGATCGTATCAAAATAGGCAATAAGCAAAAAAATGGTATTGTTTATATTGATGGCTTATCAGGCGCTACGGTAACCGTACGAGTGATGAATGTGGCCATTACTAAAGCCGCAACAAAAGTTGCACATTCATTGGGTTTAATTGATATTTCTCAAGAAATTATTCAACCCATGTCAACAATTTACCCCGATGTATTTGAAAAAGCTGATTGGCAAACATTAGTGGGTGATGGTTCTATCAGACGTTTATACCTTGACAGAGCCGCTGTTGATAAAGCCTTTGTGGGTACAGAAGCCGAGCATATCGATGAAGCTCCTCCCGAAAAAAAACAAGAAATGTTTGCTGATATCTATTTTGCTGAAGTCGATATTCCAACGATTGGCAGAAATTTATTAGGAGACAGTGAGTTTCAATGGTTAATGGAAACCTTAAAACCTAATGAACATGCCATTATTGTTATGGGTAATGGCTACTCTTTTAAAGGTTCAGGCTATGTGCGCGGTGGTATTTTTGATCGTATTCAAGTATTACAAAACGATACCACCATTGCTTTTCACGATTTAGATCATTATCGCATTAGTGATTTACTTATTGATGGTGTACCTAAATTTAAAGAAATGGCGTTATTCATCATTCGCGAAGGCTATAGCTTTAATCCAGGCATTGATTGGCAATTAGAATTATTAGTACGTCGCCAAATTGGTGCCGTAGATAGTATTTTTACCAGCTTTAAAGCAAATTATCACACGCTTGAAAAATATGTAGATCGTCCTCCGGTGATCATGCCTGAGCCAGAATTAAGCTTAATAGAACAAGTATGGCAAGATCGTAATGTTGAGGTAATGATTTTATTCGTTCTTATTGGTGTACTGATTATCACCTTATTTTTACAAGATATTTTAGTACGCCATCCAACTTTCTTACACAATTTCCGCCATATTTATTTATTGATCACCGTTATTTTTATTGGTTGGTCATGGGGTGGGCAGTTATCTGTGGTGAATGTCTTTACCTTTTTGCAAGCCTTTATGAGTAAGTTCTCATGGGATCTATTTTTACTTGATCCTATCATCTTTATACTCTGGGGTGCCGCAGCCGTTACAATATTATTATGGGGGCGTGCTGTATATTGTGGTTGGTTATGCCCATTTGGCGCACTACAAGAACTCATTAATGTTGTAGCTCGCTATGTGAAAATTCCTCAAATAGAACTACCTTGGGCTGTACACGAAAGGTTATGGGCAATTAAATATTTGATATTACTTGGCTTATTTGGAGTTTCTCTTGACTCTTTAGCCATGGCTGAAAAGTTTGCAGAAATAGAACCATTTAAAACAACCTTTTTATTAAAATTTGATCGTGAATGGCCTTTCATATTATATGCCGTAGCTCTGCTCGTTATAAATGTATTTAAGCGTAAGTTTTTCTGCCGCTATTTATGTCCATTAGGAGCTGCATTATCTATTCCTAACAGCATACGTTTATTTAGCTGGTTACGACGTCGCCCTGAATGTGGTCAACCTTGTAAAACCTGTGCTAAAGAGTGTGAAATTCAAGCAATCGATCCTGAAGGCAATATTAATATGCGCGAATGTCATTACTGCTTAGATTGTCAAATAACTTACTTTAATGAAGAAAAATGTCCGCCACTGAAAAAATTAGCGCGTAAGAAAAAGAAATTTAAAGAAAACCAAATTCCAGCAGTTGTTACGGAATAGCTTTATTAACAACCAATAGAGCAACAATAAATAGAACCAAACGTAAACACTGGTTTAATAGCATACTAGAAAAAAACGGAGTAACATCATGAGTAATGAAACGACCCACGAACAAGATAAATCAACAGATTTATCACTAGAAAGCCAAGAAAGACGTAAGTTTTTTGGTAAAACTGCACTTTTAGGCGCGGGTGCTGTTGCAGCACCAATGACAGCTGCTATGTTTGCGTCAATGGCAAAAGCTAATGCCGCTGAAGCAGCCAACAGCCCTGTTGTGCACCCAGGTGAATTAGACGAATACTATGGTTTTTGGAGTGGAGGTCACTCAGGTGAAGTCCGTATCTTAGGTATTCCGTCAATGCGTGAATTAATGCGTATTCCTGTGTTTAATGTTGATAGTGCAACAGGTTGGGGTATTAGTAACGAATCAAAAGCCATTAAAGGTGACAGTGTAGATAAGCTTAACGGCGATGCACATCACCCACACATGAGTATGACCGACGGTCGTTATAATGGTAAATATGTTTTTATTAATGATAAAGCCAATACCCGTGTAGCTCGTATTCGCTGCGACATTATGAAGACAGACAAAATGATCACTATTCCTAATGTACAAGCTATTCACGGTTTGCGCGTACAAAAAGTGCCTTATACTAAGTACGTTATTTGTAATGGTGAATTTGAAATTCCGATGAATAATGATGGTAAAGCTTCATTAGAAGATGTAAGCACTTATCGTTCACTATTTAATGTAATTGATGCAGAAAAAATGGAAGTTGCTTTCCAAGTTATGGTAGATGGTAATTTAGATAATACCGATGCCGACTTTGACGGTAAGTATTTTGCCTCAACCTGTTACAATTCAGAAATGGGCATGAACTTAGGTGATATGATCGCCTCAGAGCGTGACCATGTAGTGGTATTTAACCTTCCACGCTGTGAAGCAGCTATTAAAGCAGGTAAATATAAAACCTACAATGGTAATAATATTCCTGTGCTTGACGGTCGTAAAGGTTCTGATTTAACTCGCTATATTCCTGTACCTAAATCACCTCATGGTTTAAATACATCACCTGATGGTAAATACTTTGTTGCTAATGGTAAATTATCACCAACCGTGTCGATTATTTCGATCAAAAAACTTGATGATTTATTCAACGATAAAATCAAACCTCGTGATGCTATTGTCGGTGAACCAGAACTTGGTTTAGGGCCACTGCATACCGCCTTTGATAACCGAGGCAACGCTTATACAACCCTATTTTTAGATAGTCAAATTGCCAAGTGGAATGTAGAAGAAGCCATTCAAGCTTATCAAGGCAAAAAAGTTAACTATATTCGCCAAAAATTAGATGTGCATTATCAACCAGGTCATAACCATACTTCACAAGGTGAAACCCGTGACACCGATGGTAAGTGGTTAATCTCTTTATGTAAATTCTCTAAAGATAGGTTTTTACCCGTAGGGCCTTTACGCCCTGAAAATGATCAATTAATTGATATTTCAGGCGATGAAATGAAGCTGGTACACGATGGTCCAACATTTGCCGAGCCGCATGATTGTATTATTGTACATCGTAGCAAATTAAAACCGAAAAAATTATGGACTCGTGATGACCCATTCTTTGCGCCTACCGTCGCTATGGCGAAAAAAGATGGCGTAAACCTTATGACTGATAATAAGGTTATTCGTGATGGTAACAAGGTGCGTGTATACATGACTTCTATTGCACCTACTTATGGTATGGAGTCATTTAAAGTTAAATTAGGTGACGAAGTAACCGTTGTTGTGACTAACCTTGACCAAGTAGAAGACGTAACCCATGGTTTTTGTATGACAGATCATGGTGTGCAAATGGAAATTGGTCCTCAAGCAACAGCTT
>WFQC01000027.1 GCA_015487235.1 Alteromonadaceae bacterium | reverse complement strand
ATACGTCGCCATAATGCTCTACTTATCATGCGTACTTTAGTGGGTAATTTCATCCGCTTTAAGTTGGTACTGATGATCCCTTGTGTAAAACGTGTTCGTTTTGAATAATCTACATTAACATCGAGTACAACAGGAATATGCTGTGCACTTAATGCTAAAGCTTCAGTAATTTTACTGCTTATTTCATCATTATTTTCTAAGCGAATATAGTGACAACCACTCGCTTCGGCCAGTGCTTTAAAGCGAACACTAGGCAGTACAGAACAAGTTTTGCGGTTATAAGGCGTTTGTTGTGCTTGCGATATTTGCGCTAATTCACCGTCATTAAAAATGGTAAAAATTGCGCCAATATTTTCAGCACTGGCGGTAAATAATTCAGTTTGGCTCATCAAAAAGGCGCCATCACCAATAATACCAATAACTTGTTTATTGCGGTTAGCCAACTTAGTGCCAATAACGGCTGGAATAGCATAACCCATACAGTTAAAATCTGTCGGACTAAAAAAGTGTTTGGGCAAATAACACGGCATTAACTCTGCGGTTAAAAAGGTATGGTTGCCATCATCGGCAATAACATAAGCATCTTCTGCAATCGCGCTACGCAGCTGTTGAAAAAAGCGCGCAGGGTTTACTTTATGCTCACTATTATGAGCAAACCATTCATCTAAATACGCTTGTTTGTCTTGCTTTATTTGTATTTTTATTGCGTCAGTATGTTCGCGTTGATGCTCTACCATTAATTGTTTTATTTTAGCTAATAGTTTTTCTAGCACTAAAACAGCATCGCCTTCTATGGCAACTTTGGCTGGATAGTTTGCATTAAACACCCGCGGATTAATATCAATATGAATCAAGTCCTCGGGTACGGTTATACCAAAACTACCCGTACCAATTTCAGCAAAACGTGTACCTATAGCCAGTAAACAATCGCAGTGTTTAAACGCATTTGTGGCTGCTGGCACTGCAGCATTACCAAAGCCCATTCCAGTATGTAACGGGTGCTTGGCCGAAAAAGCACTAAGCCCTTGTAAGGTTGTAGATACTGGCGCATTAATTAGCTCAACAATGTCGGTAATAATATTGCTAGCTTCAACAGCTCCCCAACCAATAAATAAGCCAGGATTTTTTGCGCTTAGCAGTAACTTAGCCGCTTGCGTTATTTCATCATCAATATTATTAGGTAATTTTTTAACCGCGGCTTGATAACGTGGTAATGACGATACTTCGCCCTTATCTAATTGAAAATTAATTGGCACCTCAACAAATACAGGCCCTGGTTCACCACTTGTGGCTATGTGATACGCCTCAAAAATAGTGCTCACAACCTCGTCATGGCTGGTTATTTTAAAGGTTTTTTTGGTTATAGCTTCAAGCATTTTATGCTGATCCATATCATGTAATTGATATTCAAAATCAGAATCTGTACGAACACCTCCGCTGATAATCAACATTGGAATACCATCTAAAAAGGCTTCACCAATACCGCTAGCAGCATGTGTTGCCCCCGCGGCTGGCACAATAACTAAAGTGCCAATACTATCACTGCTACGACTCACAGCATCAGCCATAAAGGCGCCATAACCTTCATGGGTGACTAAAATAGGGGTAATGGTTGCCGATTTATCGAGCTCATCATAAATTTCAGTATTATGAACGCCGGGAATGCCAAATGTATAATTAACTCCAAGTTGTTCTAGTGCATAACGAACTAACCAAGCTGCTGTTTTTTTCATGGTAATTACCTATTATTGTTATCGTGATTTTGCTGTTGAGTTATTGCATCAGCAGCATTACGTGCCGTTAAAATGCAGGCCGATAAAAACGTTCCTTCAAGAGAACGTAAGCCATTAGCACCACCGCCACCAAAACCTGCCGCTTCACCAACACAATACAAGTTTTTTATGATTTCACCTTGTTCATTAAGCACCTGCGAAGCTAAATTAGTTTGCAAGCCACCTAAACTTTTACGGCTAATTAACTGGCATTTAATTGCAATTAATTTAACCCCTTTTTGTATTATGGGTGCAGGCTTGCAGGTACGCAATTTATCGGCAGACCATTGTCTAGCATGTTGAATACGACGTACTTGGTCGTCATTTTGTAATGCTTCGCCTGACAATAATCGTTGATCATAATGATTAATGGTTGCCGCGAGCGTGTTTAATTTCACATAAGCTTGCGCTGTTGTTGCATTCATCTTAGCCGTTAATTGTTCAAGGTTATCGGCAACAATAAAGTCGTCACTCTCTTGAGCAAGTTGCTGAATTAATTTCTGATTGCCTAATACAAGCTCTTTTAATAAACCCAATAAGCTTTTATTGCGAATGCTCGGATTATGCAAAGAGCCTGAAACGGCTAGTTCTTTTGCGGCAATTTTCCAATTCAGAATTTGCCATGTCCACGGCTTTTCTTGCTGACTAACTTGTTGACATAAATAACGCGTATCAAACCCAGTAACCAATGGCATAGGCCCAATACGCTCGCCTTTGTGATCAAGCCATAATGCCGATTTACACGGAATTAAGCTTAAACCGTGATCGGCAAATTCTCCTTGAGGATGATGAATACCAGCAGCATAATTCCACATATTTTCAAGGTGAGTTAATTTACCGCCTAGTTTATTAATTTCATCATGTAATAATCCGTCTGAAATAGGGTTTGCTCCATTAAGTAATTGACTAGGCGGTTTGCCCCATGTTTTTGGCCAATTTTGCTTAACACGTTCAGTGCTACCATTTATACCACCACAAGCAATAACCGTTTGTTTAGCTTGAATAATAAATATTTCACTGTTTTGTTCATTAATAATTTCACCGCCAGCCACCTCATTATTTTTAAGGCAGACATTAAGCATTTTGTGTTGATGATAGATAACCAACTGTTGGCGTTGTTTAAAAGGGGTTATTTTGGCAATAAGTGTTTCAATTAAATGCCAACCTGTTCCCCATAAAATATGATACCGAGGCAGCGAGTTACCTTCGCCAAATAATCCGCGTTCAACCCAATTGACGGCGGGCAAAAAGCTTAGCCCTAATTCATCAAGTAAGTAACGATAAACCCGCTCATTATTTTTATTTACATATTCATTTGCCCATTGTTTAGGCCAAATATCATCTTCATTAAAATGAGCAAAACTATACCAATCTTTTAAAAAGCGGGCGCTGCTGTCTGGAATTTTTAACTTTTTTTGCTGCTTAGTGTTTGATAACGCCATACCACCAAAGGCCCAACGCGCTAAACCACCTAAGCGCTCGGGAGTGTCTCGGTCAACAATACACACCCGCTGTCCTTGTTTTAATAATTCATAAGCTGTCACTAATCCGGCAATGCCACCACCCGCAATTAACGTATCGCAAGTTAATAAAATGTTATTGTTTTTGGCTTGAATTGCTTGTGTCATAACAAACTCTAGGGTAATAATAGTCTTACTGTGATAGTAATATCGCTTAACTCATTAATAAAAACTATAGTAAAAATACCCTAATATGACACCCGATCATTTTATTAGCCAGCTCTACCGTGGCTCTGCGCAAGTTGCTTTAGCTGATTTTCCCTATTGGGCACTTGACCTTTTGCAGCAAGTAATACCTTTTGATGGAGCAATTTGGGCTACAGGTCATATTTCAACACAAGAGTTTCATACACAAGCGAATGTAGACGTTGATAAAGAAATTTTTACACGCTTAAAAGCTACCTTAGATTTAAACCCTATTTTTACCAAACTGTTAGCAAAGCAAGGCCAGCCTATTGATATGGCAGATGTAATTGACGATGAAGCTTTTTATCGCTCAGAGATATATCGACAATGTTTTCAACCTTTTGGTATCGAACGCATTTTAAGTTCAATGCATTTAGAGCAAGGTAGTGGTATTTTTACTTTACTTACTTTATATCGCTATGACCGTGATCAGCTGTTTACTGCACAAGAAAAAAAACGGCAACAGCAATTATTATTTCATTTACTTTCAGCCAGTGCCCACCGACAACTATTAGCCTTAGTTGAAAACAATCCATCAACCACTAAGGACAAATATGCTCATAATGCAATATGCGATGCTAAAGGCGTTTATCGTGTTGTAAGCTCTGGCTTTTTAGAGATGTTAGCCACGCAAAATTGCCCTGATGATATACAAAAATTACCTTTTGCAATAAAAAAAGAAGATGGTGAATATAGTTATCAAAATTTACAAATTACCCAAACACAATTAGGGGAATTATTTCGTATTACGGTTCGTTTAAAGAATAAAGTTGATCAATTAACCTCACGTGAAAAACAAGTCGTTGAAGGTATTTGCCAAGGACAAACCTTTAAACAAATAGCTAAAAATTTACATTTATCTCCTTCGACTGTTTCTAACCATCTTTACCGTATTTACTTAAAGCTTGGTATAAACAGTCGTAGTGAATTAGCCGAATTAGTCGCTAAGGAAAGAGCATGACTCGTCAACAATCATTATTATTTTTAATACTCGCTGCTGTTTTTACACTCACCCGATTTATTGATCCTTACCCATTAAGTTGGTTGGTAAAAATATTACCGCTATTATTGTTAATGGGTGTCACTGTTAAGTTAGCCAAAAATAAGCACGAAAAACTTTTTTTAATGGGATTAGTCTTTTCAGCTTTAGGAGACTTTTTTCTTGATTATGATCGCCTCAATTGGTTTATTTTGGGGCTAGGTGCCTTTTTGTTTGCTCATATTTTTTATTTATTAAGCTTTAGGCCTATTTACTATAACCAGCTTAAACATCGTTTACTTTATCTGGTGAGTTATTGTGTTTATGGTATAGCAATGTTTACTATTATCTCTACAAGTTTGGGAGAACTATTTATACCCGTACTTATTTATATGACGATACTACTGCTGATGGCACTAACCACCTTAGTGAGTGAAAAGTCTAACCCTTGGTTGATTGTAGGTGGCTTAAGTTTTGTTATCTCTGATTCAATTTTAGGCGTAGATAAATTCTATTATCAGATTGAAAATGCACATTTTTATATTATGATCAGCTATTATTTTGCGCAATATGCCTTGGTTAAAGGTATGTTTTATCAGCCTAAACCAACTACTGAGTAAGTAGTTGGTTTATACTAAATTATTGCGAGCAAGATTGCGATGCGCCTTTTTACCGATATGGGCTAAACGACTAATATCACCAAGTAAAGGCGTTTCATTATCATCAAGTTTCGCTTGCCAGTAATCAACTTCAGTTGATAAATATTCAAGCACTTTTTTAGGGCAGCCAATACACTTTCCTGAACAAATTTCAGCTTCAGGCTTATCAAAAGGAAAATGTTCTTGTATTTGCTCAAGCAATAATTGCATTGCTGTTCGTGCATCGGGTTTCATCAATTCACATGTCTTTATTCTAGCTTGATGATTATTACAACAAAAATAGTAATAAGAGTTTTTGCTCTAAATCAAATTAAAAAGACAATTTAAACAGTAATTCAGCTAAATCAGGCTGCCATTGAAATGTTTTTAAGTTTATTTTATTACCGATGATCACAACTTGCTCGGCTTGTAATTGTTGTTTTTGTCGCTCAAATGCTTCACTCTCTTGAGTAAAAGAGAGCTTTCCCTGTGCATTAACAACACGATACCAAGGAATAAGCTGACCTTGCCAGCCCTGCTCTGGCGCATTCGCTAATGCTTTGCCCACCAGCCGTGCACGTTTAGGTAAACCCGCTAAATCAGCAATTTGTCCATAGGTAGCCACTTGGCCATAAGGGATCTGCTGTACTGTTTGCCAAATTTGTGGGTAACGTATATTCATGTTGCGGCCATTTATACCAACTAGAATAAATAACTGCTCAACCTTGCTGGTTAAAAGAATGCCTAGCTTCGTTATGAATTTTGCAAGTAGAATAACTACTTACTGCAATTCAAGCCTTGCCAACCATCATTTTTCCTGCGCAAATTTTAGATCATTTACTTAATCGAATTGGTATTACTTTTCAGAGATTCAGAAATTGTCTTAGGAATATAAAGCATACAATTTGCGAAGTTGCAATTAAACGACTATTTTTATAGAGGTAGTCTCATTATTAGCGGTATCCAATGAATAAGCCATTTGATTTTTTATACCAAACGCAAATTAGCAACCTGATCCGTTATGGTTGGTTTATTCTTTCTTACTTTTTTTTAGCTTTTGCACATGAAAGTTATGCCAAAAATCAGATCACCGTTATCACTGAAGTTTATCCTCCTTATCAATATTTAGATGAAAATAATCAACTACAAGGCTGCTCTGTTAATGTTATTCGAGCATTATTTAAAATAACCAAAGACGAGCTTGATATTCAAGTTATGCCTTGGTCAAGAACCTATGTGACCGCATTAAATAAAAAAAATACCCTTGTGTTTACCATTGCACGTATAAAGTCTCGTGAACCACTATTTCATTGGATAGGTCGTTTAGATGAGCAAAAAGTCTATTTTTGGGCATTAAAATCTAGGCGTTTTCAACCTATAACAGAGTTACAACAACTAAAAAAATATAGTGTTGCGGTGCCTAAAAATTATTTTTCTGATATTTATTTAACAGAGCAAGGTTTCCCCTATTTACACCGCGTTACGATACAAAAACAAGCAATTTCAATGTTATATTATCAACGAATTGATTTTATTGTGGTGCGAGAAGAAGTAATGAAAGCCTTTGTACAAGATTTAGGCTTTGATTTTGCGAAAGTTGACAAGGTTTTTCCATTAGATGATTTAAATAGTGAGGTAAGTTTAGCAATGAATATAAACTCAGATATGAACCTTGTTGAAACCTACCGAAAAGCCTATCAGCAACTCATAGAGCAAGGAACAGTTAAACGTTTAATGAGCCAATGTAATCATTAAATTTTGCTTGTTGTTCGTGATATTATCATCGAAAATAGCCTTATCATATTTTAACAAACTGATTCTTTATGAAAATTTGGGTCGATGCCGATGCTTGTCCTGCGGTGATCAAAGATATTTTATTTCGCGCTGCACAACGTACACAAATAGAAATGACCTTAGTAGCCAATCATACTTTACGTGTTCCTGCAGCTAAAAATATTCACTTTTTACAAGTAAATTCAGGCTTTGATATTGCGGATGATGAAATTGTAAAGCGTTTAACGCCCGATGATTTAGTGATCACCGCTGATATTCCTTTAGCCGCTGAAGTGATTGAAAAAGGTGGTAAAGCATTAAATCCTCGCGGTGAGCTTTATACTATTGAAAATATAAAATCACGCTTAAATATGCGTGATTTTATGGATACTATGCGCGCCAGTGGTATTCAAACAGGAGGACAAGCGCCTTTAAATCAAAATGATAGACAAAATTTTGCGAATGAACTCGATAAGTTATTAACGCAATACTTACAAAAGCGATAAAGCATAAGCTCGCGCTTTTTCAAGATCTTCAGGTGTATCAACACCTTCTACAGGTACATTCGAATTAGCCTCAGCAACGTGTATTTTTTCACCATAAAAAAGTACACGCAGTTGCTCTAAGGCTTCAATATGCTCTAATTCACTAGCCGCCCAATTAACATAGTCTTTAATAAAAGCCGCTCGATAAGCATAAATACCCACATGCCTTAGATAGAAGCGACCAATATCAGTAATAGACTCTTGATTTAAAAAGCGTTTACGATCATAAGGGATAGTAGCTCGTGAAAAATATAACGCATAGCCTTGTTGATCAATAACCACTTTAACCGCATTAGGATTAAAGGCTTCTGCCACAGTATTAATGGCAATGGCGAGTGTCGCCATGCGTGCTGCTTGCTGATCAGCTAAGTTTTTTGCAACTTGACGAATATTTTCAGGTGGAATAAAGGGTTCATCACCTTGCACATTAACAATAATTTCATTATCGTCAAACTGATATATATCCATAACCTCAGCTAAGCGTTCTGTGCCTGATTGATGATCGCTACGCGTTCGGCAAACTTCGCCACCAAAATTTTCAACAACCTTAGCCACTTGTTCATTATCGGTTGCCACAATCACTTTACTGGCACCACTTCGTTGTGCTTTTTCAATCACCCACTGGATCATGGGTTTACCCTGAATATCGGCTAACACTTTACCAGGTAAACGTGATGACTCATAACGCGCAGGTATAACAACAGTAAAATTCATCACCTTGCCCTACTATTTTTCATCTAAATTAATACGACGTGCTTCTGCTTCTAGTAGTACAGGGATGTCATTTTCTATTTTGTATGCTAAGCGGTCAAACTTGCAGATAAGCTCTTGTGCTTCTTTATTGTAATCAAGCTTGCCTTTACATACAGGACAAGCAAGAATTTCCATCAATTTAATGTCAAAGGCCATAATTTTTTCTCTTCTTATTAATTTTAAACGATGTAAAGCTCAATCAGGTTTAATATTGAGCTTTAACTCAGGTGTTATTTTGGCATCAACAGCTAAATACCACCAATGATCTTGCGCAAAACCTCGACATTTAACCGCATCTTTTTCGGTCATCAATAAGGGAAGTTTATCCCCCAATAAAGCAAGCTCTTTAGCTTGATAACAATGATGATCATTAAACGACTTCGTTTGCACTAAGGTTATTTGCTGAGCAGTTAAAGTATCAAAAAAGCGCTGTGGAGCGCCAATACCGGCAATAGCATTAACT
>WFQC01000026.1 GCA_015487235.1 Alteromonadaceae bacterium | reverse complement strand
GGTACGGCAATACCAATAAGAATACTCAATATACTTATTGATACCATAAGCTCAAGCAGAGTAAAGCCGCGCAAGTTAAACATAAAAAATCCATTTTTATTTTCAAATCCGTTTAACTAGTTATAGAAAAGGAGTACTCGTTTTGCCAGTAGAATACTTAATTAATCATAAATGGTTGGTATAGGCTGTCTTTTGTGCTGTGTTTTTTGATAGATATGAACAATTTTAGTGATCACTTCATCAGTCACTGTTTTACCTTCTAAAAAATCATCTAGTTGTTCATAAGTGAGCCCTAAGGCTTCTTCATCTTTTTTACCTGGAGCAAGTTCTTCAAGATCTGCTGTAGGCGCTTTTTCTACTAATATATTGGGCGCACCTAAGTGTTGAGCAATTTGACGTACTTGCCGTTTAGATAAACCAAACAAAGGGGCTAAATCACAAGCACCATCACCCCATTTGGTAAAAAAGCCCGTTACATTTTCTGCGCTATGATCGGTGCCTAACACTAAACCACCTAATAATGCTGCTATATGGTATTGCATTACCATTCTTGTTCGGGCTTTTACGTTGCCTTTGGCGAAATCTATTTGAGCTTCGTTAGATGATAATAGCTGTGCTTGCTCTAATTGGGTTATTGCCTCTTGATGTATACCTTCAACACCAGCAAAAATATTCGTGCTAATTTGCTTTGACGGTTGAATAAAATCGATAGCAAGTTGTGCATCTTCTTCGTCAGCTTGTACATTGTAAGGTAATCTTACTGCAACAAATTGATATTGTTCATTGTGTTGGCTGTTGAGCTCATTTACTGCTAATTGTGCCAGTTTTCCACAAGTTGAAGAGTCAACGCCACCACTTATGCCTAATACTAATGTTTTAAGGCCTGAATTTATTAACTGTTGTTTGATAAATGCGACGCGACGCTTTATTTCAAATTCAACGTCAATTTGTGGCAGTACTTTCATTTCGTCAATGATGTGTTGATAATTCATGGAAAACCTTTATCTGGCAATTAGTTAATGCTCACTTTATTTGTAAGCATAGGCTTTAGAAAGTTGTAATGATATAAAGTGTATATCAGTTAACATATCGTGGCTTTTAGTTTACCAAAGTTAGTCTTTTCTTGCATAGTGCATTTGAAACTTGGCCATATATTTTTAATTCACTGCTGGTATAATTATTATTAATCCCGAAACTTTACTGGAATATAAACAGTATGAAAAAAATAGAAGCAATTATTAAACCCTTTAAAATGGATGATGTGCGTGAGGCTTTAGGTGAAATTGGCATTACGGGTATGACGGTTTCAGAAGTCAAAGGCTTTGGTCGGCAAAAAGGGCATACCGAGCTTTATCGTGGTGCTGAATATATGGTTGATTTTTTGCCTAAAGTTAAATTAGAAATTGTTGTAGCCTCACAAGATGTTGATCGCTGTGTCGATACTATTTTAGCAACGGCACAAACGGGCAAAATAGGAGATGGTAAAATTTTTATCACTGACGTTGAGCGTGTAATACGTATTAGAACGGGCGAAGAAAACGAGTCGGCAATTTAGTCACAAGGTACAAATAATGTGTACTAAAAAAGCGGATCAAGCTTATCACTTTAATCCGCTATGTTGGTGTGCATTGATAACGATTTACTTAATTAACTCGTTATCGGGAAAATTAGCCGCTAACACTTGTTGTGCATTTGCTTTTAAGTCATCTAGGGCTAGCTTGTCATAACATTGGATCATTATCTCTAATGCTTTTTCAACTTCAGGGCTTGGTGAAAAGTATTCAATAATGTAACGACCTCTATTGGCCGCAGCAGCGTAAGCTTCGCGCTTAAAATAAAACTCAGCTACCGCTAATTCATATTTCGCCAATCGTGATTTTATAAAAATCATCCGTTTACGAGCATCTGCTGCATATTTGCTTTGAGGAAACTCATCGACAACTTTTCTAAAATCATTAAAAGCTTTACGCGATGCACTAGGATCTCTGTCTGAGCGATCAATACCTGCTAAATCTTGGAATAAATTTTCTTCGGTTGATTGGTTAATTAAACCGCGCATATAGTAAACATAATCTACATTTTGATGTGTTGGGTTTAACCGTAAAAAACGATCTGCTAAGGCTATGCCTTGTGCTGCATTACCGCTTTTATAATAAGCATAAATTAAATCAAGTTGTACTTGGTGAGATATAGGACCAAAAGGAAAGCGAGAATCTATTGCTGATAATATTTGAATAGCTTTTTGATAAAGGTTGTTATCTAAAGCTTGTCTTGCATCGGCATAAAGCGCTTGTGCAGAACGATCAGGCACTTTATCGACATCGTCACTTTTAGAAGAACAGCCAATTAACCCAAAGGCTAAAACAAGTAAGATAATATTAATTGTTATTTTTTTCATATAATTGAGTATCACAATAGAGTTTGTTTAAAAATAAAATAAGTACTACAAGCATAAAATAATTTTATTTTGTAGCCTAATTGGTATCTAACCTTTTCGCAAAAGGGTAAAATAGTTCATTAGTATTCTAACCTATACGCAAACAACTTGGAATTACTCTATTATTTGAGTGTGTATTTTTAAGTTGTTTGAGTGTCGTTTTGCACCGAGTAAATAATAGAGAGTTTAATGGCTGAAAATATTCAACATAAAGAAATCGTTCCCACATCATGTTTAGGTAAACGCTTAGACCAAACTTTAGCGCAAATGTTTCCTGATTATTCTCGTTCTCGATTAAAAGATTGGATAGTAGCAGGTAAAGTCGCAATAAACGACACTATTATTACAAAAGCACGCGAAAAAATGTATGGCGGTGAAACAATCACCATTAACGCTGAAATAGAGGCTGATGTACGTTTTGAAGCGCAAGACTTGCCGCTTAATATTGTTTATGAAGACGATGATATATTAGTAATTAATAAACCCGCAGGCTTTGTTGTTCATCCTGGTGCGGGTAATCCTGATGGTACTGTACTCAATGCCTTATTGCATCATTGCCCCGCGCTCGATTTAGTGCCTCGCGCAGGTATTGTTCATCGTTTAGATAAAGATACTACTGGTTTAATGGTCGTGGCAAAAACAATTGCGGCGCAAACTAATTTGGTTGAATCATTACAACGCCGCGAAATTACGCGTGAATATGAAGCCGTTGCTAATGGTATTATGACCGCTGGCGGTGTGGTTGATGAACCTATTGG
>WFQC01000025.1 GCA_015487235.1 Alteromonadaceae bacterium | reverse complement strand
TTTTTATGTTTTAATGAACCTGTTATCTGGTTAATTACACTTTTTAACAAAATGGCTTCAATAACAAGTTGAATAGATATTATGGCAATACAGGTTACAACAGAAACTATAAAAAAAGCGCTTATTGAACAAGAGTTTAAGTTATATTACCAACCTAAAGTTTCAATGGTTACGGGGAAGTTATGTGGAGCAGAGGCTTTAATTCGTTGGCAAACACCAGAGGGCGAAATTATTCCGCCCGATCAATTTATTCCTGTTGCTGAGCAAAGTGAGCTGATATGTGAAATTACCCAATATGTTTTTCGACAATTAATTATTGATTATTCACTTATTGGAGCAATTAATGAAAATATCAAAGTCTCCTTTAATGCCTCAGGTAAAGATTTTCACAATGATCATTTAACCACGCTTATTGTCAATGCCATTAATAGTAAATTAATTGAGCCTCACCAATTTGAAATTGAAGTAACCGAAACAGTCCTAATTGATGAAGAACATGCAAAAGCACAGTTAAACACCCTATCAAATTTAGGGGTTGCAATTGCAATGGACGACTTTGGTACCGGGCATTCAGGGTTGGTTGAGCTTACTAAGTGGCCATTTTCCATTTTAAAAATTGATCGCTCTTTTGTGGTCAGTATCAATAAATCAAATAAGGAGCGTGAAATATTGCAAGCCACTATTCGTATGGCGCATCAATTAAGTATGGATGTTGTGGCTGAAGGTATTGAAGATGAGGCAACTTACCGTGTTTTACAAGAATATGGCTGTAAAACAGCACAAGGTTTTTGGATAAGTAAGCCTTTACCTTTAACGCAATTTGTTTGCTTTGTTCGTGATTATAATGATCTGTCAGCAATGCCTATTGGCTTGATTTATATGGCACAACTTGATCATATTCAATGGAAAAAAAATATTATAGATACGGCGCTTTTTTTACATAGTAGCAATGAAAATAGAAGTTTGGACAACGTGCGAGGGTGTCCTCAGCTTGATCATAAAAAATGTAAACTAGGGCAATGGTATTACAATGAAGGGGCTAACTTTAAACATATTCCTGTGTATGCACAACTAGAAAAAGTACATTGTGAATTACACCAAATTGGTGCTGATTTATTACAGCTTGCACAAAACAAATGCTCTATGGAAACACTGAGTAGCGCTATTCAACAGTTAACAGAAAAGTCTATGAGCGTGTTATATGACTTACAATTGTTGGAAAACTATTTGCATATTGATCAATATAAATTAGATGATAAATAATTAACCTGATGTAATGCTCTTCTTCCAATACACCAGGTTAATTATGCTTTAAAACACGTTGCTTGCGTTATACTCAAACAACACACCATTACGTAGATTAATTATTTCGCCAGTATAAACATAGTCGCTTAAAGTTGATAACTTAACGTTAATAAATATTGCGCAGGCTGACCTACATAGTTATTGGCAGGTTGGTATTTACGATCAAATAAATTATTCACTTTTAAGCCGACTTTCCATGTTGAGTTTATTTGGTAATGTGCACTTAAATTTACCAAAGTATAACTTGGCAAGGTAATGGTGCTTGGCCATTGAATATCTTCACGTTCACCTTGATAGTAAAGCCCTGCTTGTAATGCTAATTGTTGCCAATGATAAGCCATTTGATAATGAGCCGTTTGTTTAGCGCGACGAATAAGTGCTTGCTTTGTTTTATCATCTTTTGCATCTAAATAAGCAAGTTGTAGTTGATGATCAACCCCCGCAAGTTGTGCAGACAATGTTAACTCTACGCCTTTTATCGTTGCTTTATTCACATTAATAGGGTGGTAGGCATAATTTTCATCAGGCAGCCATTCAATCAGATTATCAATTGTGGTGTTATAGGCACTGGCTTCAAGGGTTATTTTACTTAATTGTGTTTTGAGTAATAACTCAATTGTGTTTGAGGTTTCCGCTTGTAGGTTTGGGTTGCCGTAAGAATAAGCACTGGTTGGGTAATATAAGTCATTAAAACTTGGCGCTTTAAAGCCAGTACCTAAGTTTAGGCTAATAATTGAATTTTTGGTAAAACGAAGACCTGTACTGAAATTATAAGTTGTTTCGCTATCAATGCCTTCAATATTGTCATAGCGTAGTGCGCCATCAACTAATAAAAAATTATTGTCATAGGCTAAGCGCACAAAAGCTGCACTTAAATCACGCTGGGTGATCTCATAAGCTGTTTGCGCGGAGACTTCTTCATCAATTAAATCAAAACCAAAACCTGCATTTAAGTAGGTGTTAATTTGATAATTACCTAGCCAAAAAGCCTGTAGGCGTTTAGTCTCAAAAAAACTGCCATCAACTTTAGCAATATTATTACCATAATCGATGCTGGAATTTTGTTGTTGGCCAATAACAAATTGTTGTGATAATTTGCCTTGTGTTTGGTTGGCTGTTAGCTGCCATTGATAACTATCAAAGGCATTTTTATTGGCACCACCCCATGCATTATCATATTCGCTCGTGCCCTGATTATACTTAGCCAACCAGCTAATACGCCATTGTTCATTGAGGGTTTGATAGCCGTTTAGAGAGAAGTTTTCTCGATTGTAACCGTCTTTATCATTTTCAGCACTTTCAAGTACATCGTAGCCTTCGCTTGATTGAGTGGCTAAGGTAAAGGTTGTTGCTCCATCTCCATGGGCAATGGCTGTGCTTAAACTAGCTTGTTGCTGTTGTTCATTGCCAACACCTAGAGTAAAGTTAAGTTCTTTGGCATCAAGCTGACGGGTAAATATTTGAATAACGCCACCAATAGCATCTGATCCCCAAAGTGCGGCACGAGGCCCCTTGATAATTTCAATACGTTCAATTTGATCAAGTGATAAATTCGCAAACTCTACACTGCCTAAGGTTGCAGAGCTAATACGTTGACCATCAATGATCACCAGCGTATGACCTGAATTTGTACCACGGGTAAAAAGTGATGTGGCTTGGCCTGCACCACCATTGTGGCTGAGCTGAATGCCGTTACTGGTGCGTAATAAATCAGCTACTGAATCGACTGATGAAAGGGCTATTTCATCACGAGTGATCACCGTTATGCTCGTTAATGCATTAAAATGGCTTTGTTCTGTACGATTTGCGGTAACAATAATTTTTTCTATTGCTTGCGCTGTCTCGTTGGTATTAGCTGCTGCACTTGGTAAGGCGGTAACTAATGAAAGTGCACTGCTAATGCTTAGTGCTAGTGTTGTTTTTTTCATGTTTTCCTCGCTAAGACACCCACCGTGTCTTGGGTTGTTAAAGTGATAATGCTAAGTCGGTCTCCGGACTAACAACCTTATTTTGCGTTAGCAGTAAATCAGGTTGATCACCGTTGCGGGGGCAGTGTTAGAATTTTACTTATAAAAGTAAGCACTAACTTCCCAGTTGTTCACTTATTCAATGCTATTGACGCTGTAAACCGTTAACGTTTGAATTTAATTCAAATCGTCAACGTCACTTGTCGCCGACATTAAACGTAAACACTTAGCATTAATGATTTAGGGTTTTTTCGTTAAATAAAAATTTCTAACCTCGTCTATTTGTTGGCAAAAGTTTTCTAGTTCAGTCAATGTTCTTAATGTCATTCGATGTATTTTATCGGCATTAGGGTAGATAAATTGCTGATGTTTTACCGCGTTAATTTGCGGCCATTTTTGCCAATAATGGCTAAGCTTTTGTTGTATTTCTATATTATGTTTAGCGTTATTGCTTGGAATTATTATTAAATCAATCGGGTGCGATATAACTTGTTCAATACTTACCGTGGGGTAACTGTTGATTGAATGATAAAAAGGATTTTTAACTTGGCAAATATCAAGATATTGTTGAGGCCAACTGCCTTTGGCTATTGTGGTTAAGGGGGTTGGCCAAAGTTGATAAAAGGCTGCTACCTTGGTTTTGTTTTGATAGTTTTTTTTCAAGTGCGTTAATTGTGCCATAAACTGGTTGGCTAACTTAGTTGCTTTACTTTTATGACCCGTTATTGCCCCTAACTTATTAAGCGCTGTGGCAATGTCAGAGAAAGTGTGTGGATCTGAATAAATAATGGTAAAACCGAGTTGTTTTAGGCGAGTGAGATCTGCGCTCGCACTACCCTCTTGCCATGCGATAATAATATCAGGTTGTAATTCAACAATACGTTCAGTTTGTAAACCCAAATAATTACCAATGCGAGGAATATTTTTTGCCTGCTCTGGGTAATTTGCATGTTCGACGGTAGCTATAATGTGTTCACCAGCGCCAATATCATACAACATTTCAACAATATGTGGTGATAATGCAATAATACGCGGCTTTTTTGTTTCTGCTTGTAGCAGTGTAGAAAAACCTAATAACACAAGAATAGCCGTAAATATTAATCGAGATCTAAGCATTAAAAATCAATTCCTTTTTGTGCTTTTATGCCGTGATCAAAGGCGTGTTTTAGCGATTGTATTTCACTTACGGTATCCGCTATATCAATAATGGCTCGATGACAAGCTCTGCCTGTAATAATAACGTGTTGATGAGAAGGGCGGTTTTGTAAAGCCTGTAAAACGTCATCAAGTGCTAGGTATTTATAAGCTAGCATATAGGTAAACTCATCTAACAAAACCACATCAATGCTTTTATCTTGTAGTAAGTCTTTACCTACTTGCCATGCCTTTTCTGCTGCTGCAATGTCAGCTTCTCTATTTTGTGTATCCCACGTAAAACCAGTCGCCATTACGGTAAAATTAACACCCAACTTTGCTAATACATTGCGTTCGCCGCATTGCCAATTACCTTTAATAAATTGCACCACAGCAGCTGTTAAACCATGGCCAACAGCACGAGTAACCGTACCAAAACCTGCGGTTGACTTGCCTTTGCCATTGCCGGTAATAACCAGT
Source organism: Alteromonadaceae bacterium (assembly GCA_015487235.1). GTDB lineage: Bacteria > Pseudomonadota > Gammaproteobacteria > Enterobacterales > Alteromonadaceae. The sequence goes on along the minus strand of WFQC01000025.1, from coordinate 23,745 downwards.
AACAAACCTTTTTCTTGTTGCGCTTGTGCTATTTTTTCATCGACATTTTTTTTGAGTTTTTGCATACGTAGTTTATGCTGTTGTGCTTTATTATTGGCATTACTGCTCATAACGGCTTCCTTTAAACATAACAAACAAGAAAAATAAACTACCAATAACAGAGGTGATAATACCAATAGGTAATTCTAAGTTATTGATAGCACTGCGGGCGATTACATCAACCCATATCAGAAAACTGCCACCTAAAAAAACAGAACCAGCAAGTAAGCGCACGGTATTGCTTCCGACTAATTGGCGAACAATATGCGGGATCATTAAACCGATAAAAGCAATACCGCCACAATAAGCCACGATAACGGCTGTTAGTGCTGCACAAATTGCCAACATCAGTAAGCGTAGCTTGGTTACATTTACACCTAATGTGCTGGCGGTTTCATCACCTAGTGCGAGTGCATCAATTTGTCGGTGAAAAGCCATGATGATAATCAAAGCGATGATCATAACGAGGCTAATTAAATAAAAATGCTGCATTTCAACACGCGCTAAGCTACCCATAAGCCAAAATAACACCCGATTAGCTGCTAAAGGCTCACTGGTATAGAGCATAAATTGTGTTATGGCTGAAAGCATAAAAGAAATAGCCACGCCTGCGAGCAGTAGTTGTTCTATTTTTTGCATAATATTGGCCAGAGCAAATACTATAATAACTGCAAACAATGCGCCGAGAAATGCGGCTAATGGTAAGGCGATTGTAAGCTGTTCATTGAAGCCGATACTGGCAATAGTGGCGCCTAAACCAGCACCTGCAACAATGCCAAAAAGGTAGGGATCGGCCAGCGGGTTTCGTGTAATATTTTGCAAAATAGCACCAGCGCAGGCAAGGCTGGCGCCAGCAACAAAACCAACTAATACCCGAGGTAAGCGGATCTGCCATACAATCATTGTATTTATTTGGCTATCACATTGAGCAAATAAGCAGTTAAATAATTGGCTTGGCGTAATATTGGCTGCCCCAAATGTTAATGCGGCCATAAGACTTAATAAGGTCAATAACATTAAATATTTAATCATTACTTGCCTCAATGGTGTTGTTACTTAAAGGAGAAAAATACACCTTATCTTGAGGGCTATGATTATCGGTTAATTTATAACAAGGTAACGCAAAAACACGGCTTAATAAGGCTGGTTGCAATACCTTTTCAGCATGATTGTCTGCGATCAGCTTTCCTTGGTTTAACAACAATAATCGTGGGCAATAGTGGCTGGCCAGATTTAAGTCGTGAATAGTCATTAATACGGTTAAGTTTAAACGCGTAACAAGCTGTAATATTTGATGCTGGTAATAAACATCTAAATGATTTGTCGGCTCGTCTAAAATCAGTAATTGTGCCTTTTGTACTAGAGCGCGCGCAATTAAAGCGCGCTGTTGTTCACCGCCCGATAATGATTGAAAGCTTTGTTGGGCTAATAAGTGTAAATCTGTTTTTATAAGTGCTTCAGTAATAGCCTGTTTATCTGCTTTAGTATCAATAGAGAATAAGTTTTTATGTGGTGTTAACCCCATACGAACAACATCATAAACCGATAAGTTAAATACCGTATCATTTAGCTGGCTTACTACGGCAATGTGTTGGGCTAAATATTGTTTACCTAATTGTTTCATATTTTTATTTTGAAACAATATTTCACCCTGATAATGGCTAATTTGTTGTGAAATACAACGTAATAAGCTGGTTTTCCCCGCACCATTAGGGCCAATAATCCCTACAATTTCACCTTGTTTTAAGGTAAAACTTAATGGCGACAATATGCGTTTAGGCTGAGCTTTTTGCTTAATAGACCAAGCGAGACCTTTTACTGTTAACAGCATAAATAATGCTCGCCCAGCAATACTGTCAGATTTGTTTTATTGATAAGTTGTTGCACTTTTTGTGTTTTCCCGCACAAATTTTATTCATTATTTAGGAGCAATTACTGGTATCTGACTTACAGCCATTATCTTTATGGCTGATCACAGTTGCGGGTACAGTTATGGAATTTAATCAATTTGATATAGCACCATATTCCCAAGTAATTTAATTGAGATGAGTGTAGCTTGATTTATACTAAAGCACAAGCACTAGACGTTTAGATGGCTATAAATAGCGATTCAAGTGCTATAAGCCAAGCGATAACGCTTAGCTCGCTTGGGTGTTTTAAGTAAGTTTTGCCGTTTCAGTGCTATATTATTGTTTTAGGAACAAAGGTATAGGCATTAACCTGTTGTGCTGGTTGCTTGCAACTTGCTAAACGTGCTGTACTTGGTAACAATAACCAATGATTGCGATGAGCCCAACCCACGTCGATAGCTTGTGTCATATCAAAGCATGACATATCTGCTTTTTCAAAGGTAAGTACATAGCGTTTTGGATTTTTTCCTTGCCATAACCATGCTGCGCGTTGCGCAGGATCAACTTTGGTGTGGTAACCAAAGTGGGTGAAACTAAACGGAGAAAAAAGTAAAAATTGTTCACGAAAGCCTAACATGGCAATTTCACTGTCACTGGGAATTTTTTCAGCAATATTGGCTAACACATTACGGGGAGTTTTTACGGAATTTAATAATTGGTATCCCCACGTGCTGTAAATAATCCAAAATAAGCCAATAGCAACAGGCCAACTGTAGGCTTTATGTTTTCGTAATAACCAGCTCACTAATAATCCGCAAACACCGATAAAGACTAAATAATTCCAAGGTTCTATGGCATATTTTTGCGTTAGTTTAACCGTAGCTTTGATTTCAACTAACCCTAAAACTCCTGCTAATAAGGAGATGCTCGCGAGTAAAATAACCAATGAATACACCAGTAATTTAGGCCATTTTAATAAGAGTATTTCTTTAATATAAGGCGCGGTGATCAGCGCTAGCATAGGCAATGCGGGTAAAATATAAACCCCACGTTTCCCTGGGCTAATGCTGAAAAATAATAGTAATAATACTATCCAGCCAAGTATTAATATAATGCGGCGATCGCCTTGTTTAATGGCTTGTATCCACTTTTTAGCTAACCAAGGTAACAACAAACTGAGGGGTAACCAAAAAACCGGTATCACTTCAACAACGTAGTACCAAAAGGGTTTTACATGATGCCAAGATTTTGCATATCGTTCGCCGGTTTGTTTAAATAAAATATTATCGCGATATTGTTCAAATAAAGGATTTTGTGATTGCTCAACGAGATAAACCATAGGAATAAACCACAATAACGTGGCTGATAATAATACTAAAATACCGACAAACCATTGCCAGCTTCCTTTGATTTCATTGGCTTGAGGAAAAACAAAACGTGCCACAAAGTAAGGAATAAGCATTAAAATAGGTAAAAAGCCAACGCCTTTTGTTATAACGCCAATACCCATAAAAAAGCTGCCAAGAAAAAACCATTTCCAGCCATCGTTTAATATTAAGTGTCGTATTAGCCCATAACAACCAATGGTGATCCAACAACATACCATAGCATCAATTTGCGCTGATTTTGCTTGTAATACAAACTGTAAACTAAAGAGCAATAACAGGGCTGCGTACCAACCAACTTGTGTTGACCATAAGCGTTTGCCTAAATCATAAATCAAAAAAGTGGTTACAACTGAGCAAATAGCAGAAGGCAGCAAAAAGGCAACTTTTAGAGAACCCGTTAAGGCGTAAAAAACGGCAATACTCCACATAAAAATAGGCGGCTTATCAGGGTAAAGTTCACCACCTCGCATAGGAAAAAACCATTGTCCAGTTTCGACCATTTCTCGCGCTATTTGTGCAAAACGGGGTTCATCTGCTGGCCAAGGGTCACGTAAGCCTAAGCCTACAAAAATAATACCAATGCTCAAAATGGCTAACCAAAATAGATTAAATGAATGTTCTTCACCTGATTGAAAATAAGTTTTATTAAACCAGTAACTTGTTGAATTATTCAAAATAACCTCACCATTAAGGAATTAGTGCATCATCTTTTCGACGATTTTTTTTATATTCTTTGTATAAATAACCACTGAGTATTGAAGAGATAATAAAAAGTACAATACTGAGGGTTATTTTCCACACCGACATAACTTCGATGCCACTACCAGCAAGCGAAAAAATGATCATTTGAGGTAAATAACCGATAAAAGAGCCAGCAAAAAAGGGTTTTATATCAACACGCGCGACACCAGCAACTAAATTGGTAATTAAATTACTGCCAACCGGCAGTAAGCGAATAATAATGGTTTTACTAAAAGTGCGGTGATTGAGAAAGTTCTGTATCGCTTTTATTTTTTCGGGATATTTTTTACGAATAGTGGGGCGAGCAATAATTTTAGCAACGTAAAAGCTTAATAATAAACCGAAAGATGCTGCCAAGGTTGCTAATAGTGTTCCACTGACAAAACCAAAGGCATAACCGCCTAAAAAGGCGGCAAGTTGACGAGGAAAACCACAGGCTGTAAACAGCGCACAAAAGCCAATAAAGCTTAATATACCAGTAAAACCTTGCCCGCGGATATGACGGTCAACCCATTGTTCATTAATGCCGTCCCAAGCACCTAAGCTACTTAATACTAGCCCAATAGAAATTAATATTAAGAGAAAAACTATTTTTTTATCAAGCATCGAATTATATCGTATCAATAATCGTTGTTATTTTTGTGCGTTTTTGTAGCCAACGAACAGCCCACATATCAACTAAACCAACCCAAAGGCGATTCCACATATTGTATTTAGAGACACCAGCTTGGCGATCACGATGGTCAACTTCAACCACAACAATAGTGCCTTGTAAACGGCGAATTAATGCTGGAATATAGCGATGCATATGATCAAAGTAGGGCAGTTGTAAAAAAGTTTCTCGAGGGAAAACTTTCAAACCACAACCCGTATCAGGAGTACCATCATCTAAAATACTTGCTCGTACTTTATTGGCGATACGTGACTGCAAGCGTTTCCACGGGGTATCTTTACGATTTTTACGATAACCGGCAATACAAAAATGAGCGCCAGCAGGAAAACTTCGGGCTTTTTCTAACATGGCGGGAATATTAACGGGGTTATTTTGCCCATCAGCATCAAGTGTAACAATTAATTCACCTTGTGCTGCTTTTACGCCATCAAAAATAGCGGTACTTTGGCCAACACTTTCTTGATGTTTTAAGGCTCTTAAGGCCGTGTAACCTTCTTGCTTTAAACGGGCTATTTCTTCAAAAGTACCATCGGTACTGCCATCATCAACATAAATAATTTCAAAGTCTTCATGGTTGTTTAATGCTGAATAAATTTCATCTACCAGCGGCTTGATATTTTCAAGCTCGTCTTTGGCGGGGATTACGACAGAGATCATTTTTGGTGGGTTCCCCAAAAAAAGTGGCTAAAATATTAAGTTGTTGAGTATATCAAAATATTAGCGATAAGGTGAAGTGTAATAATACCCAGTTAATTAAGTTCTTTCTCACTCAGCGAGAATCAAATGGCGATAAGAAGGGATCATAAAAAAAGTCGTCAATAAAAAAAGGGAGCTGAGCTCCCTTATTAGATTAATTGGTATTAATTTTTACCAAATTTTCACACGTTTTTCTGGCGCAATATACATTTTATCACCTTCTTTAACATTGAATGTTTTATAAAACTCATTCATGTTAGACAATGACCCAATGGCTCTAAACTCTGCTGGCGAGTGTGGATCAGTGGCCACTTGGTTACGTAGTGCTTTTTCAACTTTTTTGCCGCGCCATACTTGTGCAAAGCCCATAAAAAAGCGTTCGTCACCGGTTAAGCCATCTATAATTGGGGCTTCTTTACCATTTAAAGAGGCCTTGTAGGCTTTATAGGCAATAGTTACGCCTGATAAATCACCAATATTTTCACCTAAGGTTAATTGTCCATTAACGTGTAGGTCGTCAAATACTTTATATTGGTTATATTGCTCAATTAGAGCTTTAGTACGCTTTTTAAATTCAGCTAAATCGTGCTCTGTCCACCAGTTACGTAAGTTACCTGTAGCGTCATAACGGCTACCTTGGTCGTCAAAACCATGTCCCATTTCATGACCAATAACCGCACCAATACCACCGTAGTTTACCGCATCATCTGCAGCCATATTGAAAAATGGTGGTTGTAAAATTGCCGCAGGGAAAACAATTTCATTCACGGTTGGGTTGTAGTATGCATTAACCGTTTGTGGTGTCATGCCCCATTCCCACTTATGGATAGGATCGTCTAATTTGTCAATATTCTTTTGGAAAGAGACTTTGCGTGAACGCATAATATTTCCAACAAGATCATCGGCTTTTATTTCCAGTGCTGAATAATCTTCCCATTTATCAGGATAGCCAATTTTAGGAGTGAAAGCGGCTAATTTTACTTGCGCTGCTTTTTTGGTTTCTGCTGACATCCATTCCAGATCATTGATGCTGCTGCCATAAGCACTACGTAAATTTTCAACTAATTGTGTCATACGAGTTTTAGCTTCAGGGGTGAAATGGCGTTTAACGTAAACCTTACCAATCACTTCACCTAAATTATGATTAACTACGCCAACACCACGTTTCCAGCGAGGGCGCTGCTCTTGACGACCACTGAGTTGTTTTGAATAAAAGTCAAAGTTTTCGTTATCAATTTCACTGGTTAAGTAAGATGCATTAGCACTTAGCGCATGAAAAGTTAAATATTTTTTCCAATCATCAAGTGACGTATCAGCAAAAATTTGCCCAAAGCCCGCAATAAAATCAGGTTGGTTAATAATAATATCTTTGCGAGCACTTACACCAATGGCTTCTAAAAATGCATTCCAGTCAAAAGACTGTGCAAGGGTATTTAATTTATCGGTCGCAAATTTATTATAACGTTTTTCGCTGTCGCGAGTTTGTACTCGATCCCAGTGATATTTAGCCAGCTGTGTTTCTAAATCCATAATGGTTTTAGCTGCTTTTTCACCGTCTTTAAAACCAGCAAGTTTATACATATTGGTAATATGCTTTACATAGCCATCACGTAATTTTACAAAGCGTTCGGCTTCATTAAAGTAATAATCTTTGTCAGGTAATCCTAAACCACTTTGCCAAATATGGGTGGCATAACGGTTTGAGTCTTTTGCGTCAACGCTGATGTAAAAGGCTAAAGGACCACCTAACCCATAGGCTTGATATTTACCAAAAAAAGCGGCTAAATCATGCTTGTCTTTAAGGCTATTAATTTCATTTAAGAGAGGATGTAATGGTGAAATACCTAAGCTATTAAGTTTGTCGGTGTCCATGTAAGAGCGATATAAATCGGCAACTTTTTGTTCATCTGAACCCGGCTGTAAATTTGGGGTAGCGGCTAACTCTTCAATAATGGTTTTTACATCACTATCGGCTTTATCACGTAAATCGTAAAAAGAGCCTATAGAGGTTTTATCGGCTGGAATTTCATGGCTTTTTAGCCAACCACCATTAACATAAAGATAAAAATTATCTTGTGGGCGAACACTGGTGTCAAAGTTTGCTTTTTCAATACCTGAAACAAGTGCTGTTTTTTTTGTTTTTAGTGCACTAGTGGTTTCTTGGGCTTGTGGTTTTTCTGATACGCTATTTTCTTTTGTTGGTGCAGTATTGTCGTTACAACCTGCTAATAACAATAAAGAAGAACAAACAGCGGTAGTTAAAAGTTTTTTCATTGCTGTACCTACAACTCATATTAGGAGTATTAAATTTTTGTTAACAGAGTGATATTACGGTTTATTGGCGTAAATTTCTAGAGCTTGAAACATCTATTTACATATATTCATCGAGAAAAAGAGGCGCTTTAACCTAAAAATTATTTAGCGGGTGTTTGCTGTAGAAATAATCGTACCGCACACTCACACATTTCTTCTATATGATGGGTGTCGGCATAAATACCATCGATCAGTAAGCGCGCGATACCATGTAGCGTTGCCCAAGTGACTTGTGCTAAGCGCAATGAGTTTTCATTAGGGGCAATTAATCCTTGCTGTTGCCATATTTTGGTCATTTCAAGTTGATATTGAAAACTTGGGTAGGCAATATCGCGTAATGTTTGGGTGCTACGGTTGGTTTTCCATATCGCGCTACCAAACATGAGTTCATATAATGAAGGGTTTTGTGTGGCAAATTGTACATATTGATGTACAAATTGACGATATTTTTCTTGTGCACTGAGAGTGCTATTTTGAAATATCTGCTCTGATTGACTTTGCCACTGTATAAATCCTTGTGCGGCTATCGCACAAAGTAAATCATTCTTATCTTTAAAGTGGTGGTAAGCTGCGGTGCGCGAAACGCCTACTTTTTCAGCAAGTTTTCGTAATGACAAGGCTTCGACACCTGCTTGATTGATCATTTCAGTTGCAGCACGTAATAGTTGGGTCTGCAAGTCACCGTGATGATAAGGTTTGGCTTTGCTCGTTGTCTTCATTTTCTATAAGGTCTTTCTTGCAGGTACAACAACATTTGAAAAGATAATTCCAGCCACTAATGACATAAAAATTAAAAAAGCCTGTGAGCCAATGTCTGAACTTGCCATGATCCCTTGCCCTGCAACTAAATTATCAAGCCCCATGTAAACTTTACTACCCGGTACTAGTACGACTAAGCCGAGCAAACGCACAATACTCGATGGTAAATTCATTACCCGCGAGAATAAGTTGCTGTATATGCCTAAGGCAAATGCTCCAGCAAAAGCACCTAATGCTACCCCTAAATAATTACTTGCCCAAATACTTACGCCAAAAGCAATATACCCCGAAATGATTCCCCACGGAGCATCTTTTATGCGTGCTTTGAATAAAATAACCAAACTAATTGAAAGTGTGGTAACGGCGATCCACGATGTCCAAACAGGTATTGTTGTTGGAGGTACAAACTCTACCTTTCCCCATATTAACTGGGCAAAAGCTAAACCAAGTACTGCGCCAAAATAGAGTTTAAACATAACCATTACACCGTCCATAACACGAGCTGTACCTGAAATTAAGTGGCGTGCAGCAAGCTCAGATAAACCTACAGTTAAAGAAAGCCCAGGAATAAAGGCGATAATGCTTGATAAAATAACCATAGGCACATTAATGCTTGGGTCGATTAAGGTAATGGCAGAAGCCAGCATTGCCGAGGTTAATGCCACAATAGGTTCAAGCATTTCTGTCACTCGGCGAGATTTTTCCGCCCAAGCAACAAAAATAAAAGCGACAAAGCCGAGTAATGTTGACCAAAGTACGTCGTTCCAGCTAGTGCGCATTAGCATGGCGAAAGCGCCACTTGATGCTCCAAAAGCTAAAAAGGTTAACAACATACCATAAGGGGGTGGCTTTTTAGCAACTTCATCTAAACGTTCTATAGCTTCTTCAAGCGTTCTTTGCCCAGAGGTTAATTCGTCAACTAATTCATCAATGCGCGCTAATGAGCCAAGATCAATTTCACCGGGAGTAACACGCACAATATGATTATACTGCTGAATATCGTCTTCTTCCGATAAAATAAAAGTCAATGATGTTGGTGCGGCAATAAAAGAAGCGCGTAGCTGTAAAAAATTAGCGATATTAAGCAAATTAGCTTCTAGACGGTAAGAAGTAGTGCCTAATTTGTGTAACGCTTTACCGAGCCGAATAATAAAACGACGTTTTTGGTAAAAATCAGCAGATTGTGGCATAGAAAGGCTTGTTCCTAAATACTCAGTGTTCTAGTCTATGGTAATATATTCTAACAAAAAAGCATTATTAAAATTATGACTTTACTAATAATACTTGCCGCTGTTTTTGCCGCGGTTGCCTTAATGGTGGTTTTAGGTGAACGATTTGGTTCGCCTATAGATGAACAACAGCAAAGTAAATTTGCTAAAGTTACACGTATTTTAGTGTTTATTTTATTAATTGCGGCGTTAATTAAAATGCTTATGCAATAGCTTGTTATGGTGATGAAAGCGATGTTTGAAATTCCTCAAGTTAACTTAAAAAATAAGGTGTCAGCCCAAGAGTGGCAAACACGTTTAGACCTAGCGGCTTGTTATCGGTTAGTCGCTTTACAAGGCTGGGATGATTTAATTCATACCCATATATCAGCTCGTATTCCTGATAGCGAAAATATTTTGATCAACGCTTTTGGTCTTGCGTTTGAAGAAATAACCGCGTCTAATTTAGTTAAAATTGATATTAACGGTAACATTATTGATGAAGATTGCCCGTTTGAAATAAATCCAGCAGGTTTTACCATTCACAGTGCTGTTCATGAAGTTCGCCCCGATGCGGGTTGCGTAATGCATTTGCATAATAATGAAACCATTGCGGTGGCCAGTTTAAAAGAAGGCTTGTTGCCCATTAGCCAATATTCAATGTTTGCATTAGCTTCAATGAGCTATCACAACTATGAAGGTTTGGCGGTAAATATAGAAGAAAAACAGCGCCTACAACAAGATTTAGGCGATAAAAACTTTATGCTATTACGTAATCATGGTGGCTTAACTGTCGGTAAAACCGTTGGTGATGCTTTTATGCAAATGTACGATTTAATACGTGCATGCCAAGTGCAATTACAAGCACAAGCAACAGGGCAAGAAATTGTTTTTGTTGAACAAAGCATTGTTGATAATATTCGCGCTCAAGCCAATATTGTGCACACTGGGTTAACTGGTGGACAAAAAGCCTGGCCAGCCATGATGCGCCGCGCTTTTAGAGCCGATCCTTCTTTTGCAAGCTAATTTATTACGTAACTCAAAGAGCATTTTATATGAACAGCTATAACACGCTAAAAATTACCCAAGTTGAAATATTCGATATTCACTGCCCTAAACGTGAACAATGGAACCCTGTTTTTGTTCGTATATCTACTAATCAAGGTATTGTTGGCGTGGGTGAAGCGGGATTAGCTTACGACTGGGGACACAGTGCTGCAGCGGCAATGTTAAAAGAAATCAGTGAAGCAATGCTGATTGGTTTTAACCCTTTTAATACAGAACTTTTATGGAGCCGAATGCTCAGAGAAAGTTTTTGGGGGTTAGGCGGCGGCCCTGTTATTTATGCGGCAATGAGCGCGATAGATACCGCGCTTTGGGATATAAAAGCGAAAGCCTTAGGCGTGCCCGTTTATCAATTATTGGGTGGGAAGGTTAATGATAAATTACGTACCTATGCTAGCCAATTACAATTTGATTGGGACAGTGAAGTAACTAAATTAATTCAGCCTGAAGAATATGCTAGGGCAGCTGAAAAAGCGATTGCCCAAGGTTATGATGCGGTAAAAGTTGACCCTATAGTGTATGACAAAGACGGTAACTCACACTTTGATCGTACTAAGTTATTTACTAAACCTGAGTTACGTTTATTTAAAGCCCGTTTACAAGCTATTCGCGATGCCGTAGGTGAAGATGTTGATATTATTTTTGAATGTCACTCGTTGATGGGCGCAGCAAGTGCTATTCAAATGGGTGAAATTGTTGAAGAAATTGGTTGTTTATATTACGAAGAACCGGTTAATTATTTAAACTCAGCATTACACAAAAAAGTGGCTGATAAAGTCAATGTACCTATTGCTGGTGGAGAGCGTTTATACCACCGCTGGGATATTCGCCCTTATATGGAAGATCAATCTATTGATGTCTTGCAACCTGACATTGGCTTATGTGGTGGCTTTACTGAGGCGAAAAAAGTGTGTGATTATGCTGATATTTACGATGTTCGTATTCAGGCGCATGTGTGTGGTGGCCCCGTAGCAACGGCTGCTTCATTGCATTTAGAAACGGCTATTCCTAACTTTTTAATACATGAACACCATACTTATGCGATAAAAGACTGGAATAGAGAGCTTTGCTTGCAAGATCCTCAACCAGAAAAAGGCTTTTTTCAAGTAACCGAAGTACCAGGTATTGGTATCGAACTAAATGATCGCGTGGTGAAAAAGTCACCCCATGTAGTGATCAAATAAAACCTAAGATAAGAAATAAAATGGCATTCTGAACTGATTTTAGGATCTACCCTCATAAAAGGAACAATAATGAATCATCCATTAGAATTAAAAATAATTCCCGTTATACAAGTGATTATTATTGCTGCGTTTATGTATGGCGCAGCGCAGTTCCTGCCAGTTTCAACCACATTACTTGAATATAAATGGCTTATCTGGGGTGTTTTTATCGCTATAGGCAGTTTTTTTGGGCTGGCCGGTATTGTTTCTTTTTATCTTGCTAAAACAACGGTGAACCCTGAAAAACCTGAAAAGGCGAGTACTTTAGTTACTTCAGGTATTTATAAAGTTACCCGTAACCCAATGTATGTTGGCTTAGTGTGTTTTTTAATTGCATGGGCGGCGTGGTTAGGAAGCTTGTATAGTTTAGTTTTTATTGTAGTTTTTGTGCTGTATATGAATCGTTTTCAAATAACGCCCGAAGAACGCGCGTTAACAAAACTTTTTGGCCAAGACTATCAAGATTATTGCCAAAAAGTGCGCCGCTGGTTGTAGGGTTCATCCTAATATTATTTTTTATACTGTTCACGCTATTTGATAAATAGTGTGAGCATTTTTATACGTTAATAAATTCAGTTGTTGTGAATTTAGGGCTAACCTTCGGTAACTCTGCCAAAGCTGCTGATAATTTTGAGTAAAATTACAGAGTGGAAAGTTACTTGCCAGCATGACACGTTGCTCGCCAAAATAATGTATGCAATTTGCTAGTACTTTATTTATCCAAATAAAACTGTAGTGGCGAGACCTCATCTCCCAACCTGAACACTTGATATAACAACGCGGCTGTTGGCTTAATAATGTTAAACCTTGCAGCCATTGTTGCCAGCACTTGTGGTTTGCTAATAAAGGGGGAAATCCTGCATGATTAATCACTATTTTTAGCGTTAATTTATGGCTTAATGTAATCAACTTATCGACCGCTTTTAGTGCGGTTATGGGCATTTGTACTTCAACAATAAGTTGTTTGCTGGCAAGGTAAGCAAGATTTTCTACGGTATATTCATGAGTTAATAGGGCTAGGGCTTGATCATCAAAAATATGGCGAATACCGATAACCGACTTAAAAATCAGCAATTTATCAACTTGTGTTTGGAAGTTTTTGGGTGGTTGTAATAAATCACTAAAGGCAATACTGCGAAAAGGTTTGCGACAATGTTGCTCTAACCAAGCAATTTCTCGCCATGGTTGCTTGTTATCAAAGCCTGCTTCAATATGTACAAAACCAGCTAACGAAAGTGGTGGCTTTAAGTGTAAACTTTGCTCATTAAATGGTTTGGCAATGATTGCTTTATCTGACCAATAGGGAGGGTTTTCAGCCTTTAGCCAGTGATATTGACCTTGCTTCAAATTAAACAAGTGAATATGTGGGTCAATAATATTGATTTTGTCTGTTACTGACAAGTGTAGCCACCATCGATAACCTGTAAGCTGCCAGTAATAAACTTAGCTTTATCCGAAGCTAAAAACAGCACTAATTCAGCAACCTCTTCAGGTTGTCCTAAACGACCTAATGGTTGCAATTTTGCCTCATCTTGATGTACTTTTTGTTTATCTTCACCCGATTTTCTACAGTAATTATTAATTGCTTGGTGATAAAGTGGGGTTTCGATAGTGCCAGGACAAACGGCATTAGCGCGAATATTAAAAGCGGCATAATCTAATGCGGTAGTTTTTGCCATCGACGCTAACGCAGCTTTGCTTAAGTTATAGGCAAACGAATTATGCTTGGCAACAAGGGCTTGGTCAGACGACATTATAATAATAGCGCCATTTTTATTGGCTTTCATACTGGGTAAAACAGCTTTAACCGCAAAAAAAGTACCTTTTACATTAAGGTTTAATACTTTGTCAAAATCATCACTGCTGGTTTTTTCAATGCTGGCTGAAAAATGCACACCTGCATTAGCAACTAAAACATCAAGTGTGTATTTATGAGCAAGCTCAGTGATTATTTCGTTGACTTGTTGCTCATTAGTCATATCACACTGACAAAAGTGCCCCAGCTCACTGGGCTTAATATCTAAATTAAACACACGGTAGCCGTCTTCAATAAAGCGTTTTACAATACTTAGCCCGATACCAGAGCTGCCGCCTGTAATTATGGCTGTTTTTTTCATGAGCATCACAATAAATTGATTTTATTAATCTATTATGTCGTGTATTAAAACGAACAGGCAAGTAAAAATAAGAAAACTGTCTATACTTTTTATGACAAATTTAAATTTTTATATCACATGAGCTATCGATATGACTAAAAAGAAAGATGAAATTATTACCCAAGAAGAACTAGACAAGCTACTGATGTTAAATGATTTTATAGAGCAAAATGATAAGCACTCACTGGTAAATGAACTCAAACAAGCTATTCTTGATTCTGGTAAATTAGAACTGAAACAGTGGTTAGCTTTACGTGATCAATTACGAGAAATTGAAACTTTAATTCCACATATTGATTTGATTATTAGGCTGAAAAAAGAAGAAAGTTAAGTTACTATGGCGCCATTAAAAGTTTGAGGAGTATTTATGAGAGTTTGTGGTGTTGAATTAAAAGGCAATGATGCCATTATTTGCTTAATTTCTTCAGAAAATAATTTGTATGATATTCCCCATTTGCGTGTGCCTAAAATTAGCGTTAATAACGCGGGAGATGCTGAACAATTACGAAAGTTTCAATTTACGTTTAGCAAATTAGTTGAAGATTATAAAATTGATAAAGTTGTGATCAAAGGGCGAGCTTTAAAAGGAAAGTTTGCTGGTGGGCCAGTAGGGTTTAAGCTTGAAGCGGCAATTCAGTTAATTGCTGATTTAGAGGTAGAAATATTGTCGGCGAGCTTTATTAAAACTGCGATAGCCAAAAGCCAGTTAGATATAGATTTTAGAGATACAGGATTAAAGAAATTTCAAGAATCGGCATTTACAACGGCTTTTGCTTATTTAGAAAGCTTAAAGCAATATAAAGAACCAGAATTTAACCCGTATAAAGAAAGTTAATACCAATTTGATTAAATTTCTTCTCAACTCAGAGCTATGCTCGATGTTCAATAACAAGGCAAATTTATTTAGATCTAGTCATTCTAAATCCAATAAATTTAACGCAGTTAGTGGGCATCGAGCAAGCTCCCAAAGGGCGAGTTTAAAAGGCTTATATGCTGCGTTATTGATTTTGACAAGGGAACAACCATTCTCTTCAATCAATGCCTTGCCTCTAAGCCTTTTAACTCTCGCTGAGTGGGAAAGAACTTAATCAACTTGGTATAATTTTTATTGTTCAATAAAAAAGGGAAGCGGATTTATTCACTTCCCTTTTTTAAGGTGTGTAAGATATTTAATCTTTTTTAACTTCTTTTTTAACTTCTTTTTTAGCAATAAAGCCACGACGTTCTAGTAAGGGTTCTACTTTTGGATCTTGTCCTCTAAAACGACGATACAATACCGTAGGATCTTCACTGCCACCTGGCTCTAGTACATATTTACGATAACCTTGTGCAGTTTCTTGGTCGAAAATACCTTTTTCTTTAAATAACAACCAAGTATCAGCATCGTAAATGTTTGACCAAATGTAGCCATAATAGCCAGCAGAATAGCCACCAGAGAATATATGAGAGAAATAACCCGTTCTATAACGTGGTGCAATTTCGTCAATTAAGCCTATTTCAGTGAAAAGATCTTTTTCGAGTTTATGCGCATCTTGTAGTTTAGCTGTTTCCAATGAATGCCATTTCATGTCTAATAAAGCCGCGGCCAAATATTCAACCGTGCCAAATCCTTGGTTAAATTTGCCAGAAGCTTGAATTTTTTCAACTAAAGCTTGAGGAATAACTTCTCCTGTTTGGTAATGTTTAGCAAAATTAGCTAACACTTCAGGCTCTGTCATCCAATTTTCCATAACTTGTGAAGGGTATTCAACATAGTCGCGTGGTAACGCTGTGCCTGTTTGTGAACGATAATAACCATCTGATAATAACCCTTGAATGGCATGACCAAACTCATGGAAAAAAGTTGAGGCTTGATCAAAGGTTAATAATGTGGGTTGATCACCTACAGGGCGAGGAAAGTTAGTTACGTTGTAGATAATTGGGGTAACATTTTCGCCATACATTTTATATTGTTTGCGGAAGCTGCTCATCCAAGCACCACCACGTTTACTTTTGCGAACATAGTTATCTACCATGTAAATACCAATAAAACTGCCATCTTTATCGGTTACTTCAAAAGTACGAACATCGGGGTGATATTTAGGTAAATCGTCACGTTCTTTAAAAGTGACACCCCATAAACGGTTAGCGGTATAAAAAATACCTTGTAGCGTGGCTTCTAAAGAAAAGTATGGTTTAGTTTGAGAGGCATCAATGTCGAAACGTTGCTTACGAATTTTTTCTGAATAATACCACCAATCCCATGCCGCAACTTTAAAGTTACCGCCTTCAGCATCAATCATTTTTTGCATATCATCACGCTCTTCTTTAGCGCGTTGCAATGCAGCTGGCCATACTTGATCAAGTAAATTAAAAACATTTTCAGGTGTTTTAGCTGTGGCATTTTCTAAAACAAAATGGGCGTGAGTTTTATACCCTAATAATTGCGCTTTTTTATAGCGTAAGCTGGCCATTTCGCTAGCAATTTTTTGGTTATTAAATTCATTGGGGTTATCACCGCGCATGGTATAACCTTTGTAAATTTTTTCACGTAGCTCACGGTTTTCAGCATAAGTAAGGAAAGGGTTTTTACTTGGACGATGTGTGGTAAAGACCCATTTGCCTTCATGACCTCTTGCTTTAGCGGTTTCTGCTGCAGCGGCGATAATATCGTCAGGTAAACCGGCTAAATCTTCTTTGTTATCAATAACCATTTCAAAGTTATTGGTTTCAGCTAATAAATTTTCACCAAACTTTAAGCTTAATTTGGTTATTTGTGCATTAAGTTCGCGCAGTTTAGCTTTATCAGCATCATTTAAGTTGGCGCCACCACGAGCAAAGTTTTTATAAGTTTTTTCTAAAAGTGTTTTTTGATCAACACGAAGATCTAATTGATCTTTTTGCTCATATACAGCTTTAACACGAGCAAATAACTTTTCATTAAGTGCAATATCATCACGTAATGCCGCCAGTTTTGGTGAAACTTCTTTAGCAATGGTACGCATTTCATCGTCTGACATAGAACCCGTTAACCCGAAAAATACATTGCTAACTTTCGTTAAAAAGTCACCTGATTTTTCCATGGCTTCAATGGTATTTTCAAAGGTTGGCGCTTCGCTGTTATTTGCGATGGCATTAATTTCTTCTCGATTTAATTTAATGCCATGTTCAAAGGCAGGTAGATAATGCGCTTTTTTGATTTGTTCAAAAGGAGGAATACCGTAAGGTGTATTATAATCACTAAAGAAAGGATTAGTTTGCTCTGCGGTATTGGTTTTACTTTGTTGTTCAACTGCAGTTGTTTTTTCTGTGGTTGCAGGTTGGCAGCCTGTTAGCGCAATTACCGTAGCAAGTGCAACGGGCGCAATAAAATGACGTTTCATTATAAGTCCTATTGTGTTTTTTATATGTCATACCATTTGAGTAAGCTACTGTGCATTATTACTTTGTATATACAATAGCGCTTGTGAGCTTACTAAAATGAGTTACAAAGGTTTACATTTTTTTAACCTAATAATCTTCTCGATTCTATGTCTGATAAGGATTGGGTGCAAGTTTATACGGAAAAAATGCGGCAAAAGGATTCATTTGTTCGATAAATTTTGACTTATACCAACTCGAATAAATAACTGATCAACCTTGCTGGTTAAAATAATGCCTAGCTTCGTTATGAATTTTACAAGTAGAATAACTACTTACTGCAATTCAAGCCTTGCTAATCATTATTTTTCCTGCGCAAATTTTAGATCATTTATTTAATCGAATTGGTATTACCTTCTTTTATCGCGCTAATTTTTATTATTTTGCTTTTTTTACTGGGAAAATCATTAAGGAAGTGCTTTAATAAAGCAAAATCACAAGTCCGACCACTTGGTGGTAACGGTAATATCAGTTTGTTCAAAGAAGTGAATACTTTTTTAGGCAATTTGATATAAATTATTTGTATAAAATAGAGTGAGGATAGTTACATGCCTGAATATAAAGCGCCCCAACGTGACATTAAGTTTGTCATGCAAGAGCTACTAGATTGTGAAAAACATTATCAAAAACTTGGCTATGAAGATGCTAGTCTTGATATGGTTGATGCCATTTTAGCTGAAGCAGGTAAGTTTTCAGAGCAAGTTGTTGCGCCTTTAAATAAAAGTGGTGATGAAGAAGGTTGTCATTGGAATGATGGTGAAGTAACTACGCCAAAAGGTTTTAAAGAAGCTTATCAGCAATACGTAGAAGGGGGTTGGCCTACTTTATCACAAAATGTTGAATTTGGTGGACAAGGCTTACCGCATTCATTAAATACCGCTATTACTGAAATGTTTTCAAGTGCTAACCATAGTTTTGCGATGTATCCAGGGCTAAGCCATGGCGCTTTAGCAACTATTGAAGCCCATGGTACTGATGAGCAAAAACAAATGTTTATGCCTAAATTAGTTGAAGGTACTTGGACAGGCACTATGTGCTTAACTGAGCCTCATTGTGGTACCGATTTAGGTTTATTACGCACCAAAGCCGAGCCTAACGAAGATGGTAGTTATTCACTTACTGGCACCAAAATCTTTATCTCAGCAGGTGAACACGATTTATCTGATAATATTGTACATATTGTGATCGCCCGTATTCCTGGTTCTCCTGCGGGTACTCGTGGTATTTCTTTATTTATAGTGCCTAAGTTTAATGTTACTGAAAATGGTGAAATTATTGACCGTAATGCTGTTAGCTGTGGTTCTATTGAGCATAAAATGGGTATTAATGCTAATGCTACCTGTGTGATCAACTTTGATGGCGCTAAAGGGTATTTAATTGGTGAAGTAAACCGTGGTTTAAATTGTATGTTTACCTTTATGAATGCGGCTCGTTTAGGGGTGGCTTATGAAGGTGTTGCCGCCGCTGAAGCTGCTTTTCAAGGTGCATTAGCTTATGCTAAAGATCGTTTACAAATGCGTTCATTATCGGGTGCTAAAAATCCTGATGGCCCAGCAGATCCTATTATTGTTCACCCTGATGTTCGTCGTATGTTACTGACACAAAAGTCTATTGCAGAAGGTGGACGTGCGTTAGTTTCTTATCTGGCTCAATTGGTTGATATTGTTCATGCCAGTAAAGATGAAAAAGAAAAAGCATCAGCTAATAGTAAATTAGCTCTATTAACACCTATTGCTAAAGCCTTTTTAACAGAATTGGGCTTTGAATGTACCAGTCATGGTGTGCAAGTTTATGGTGGTCATGGCTTTATTAAAGAATGGGGCATGGAGCAATTAATGCGCGACACCAAAATTAGCTGTTTATATGAGGGCACAACGGGTGTACAAGCATTAGATTTATTAGCGCGTAAAATTTTAGGCTCAAAAGGTGAAATTTTAAAACCTTTCGGTGCGGAAGTAACCGCTTTTTGTGTTGAAAATGCGGGCAATGAAGCGATGCAAGAGTTCATTCAACCCATTATGAATTTTGGTCGCGACTGGCAAAAAATGACAGAAACTTTAGGTATGAAAGCTATGCAAAACCCTGATGAAATTGGGGCAGCTTCAGTTGACTACTTAATGTATTCAGGTTATTTAACCTTAGCTTATTTCTGGGCGAAAATGGCTAAAGTGGCGCAAGAGAAGCTTGCAGCTGGCGATACTGATAAAGCTTTCTATGAAGCTAAAATTAAAACGGCGCGCTTCTATTTCCAACGTATGTTACCTAGAGCGCAAGGGCATGCGGCATGTGTTGACAACGGTGCTGATGCGATGATGGCTCATGATGTTGATGAGTTTGAATTTTAATTTTTGCTAATATTGTTCTGTAACAAAAAAATAAAGTAAACAAAAGGGAAGCGAGAGCTTCCCTTTTTTATGCTATACGAGCTTCAAGAGTACAAGTCTAGTATATGCTAATTTGCTATGGTGTTATTAAGAAAACTAAGCAGTTGTGAAAAAAAGTGAGCTCTTTGTTCATAAGTACCAAAACTATGGTTCGCTTTTGGGTCAATTATCCATTGAAAGCTTTTTTGATGTTTCTCTAGCATTAGTTTTAAACGGTAAGCGTGCTCTATATCAACAATATTATCTTTATTACCATGTCCTATTAATATTGGTGTTTTTAATTGCTCAGTTAAAAACACTGGTGATAATGCTTTTAATTCTTGGTAGTTATTTTCACTGTCACCGATATTCTCTAATAACCATTTTTGTTGCTTTTTATTAAAACGAATACTATTTAAATATAAATTTAAATCACTAACACCAGCCCAACTTGCTGCACAGCGGTATATTTCTGGGTGTTTAATGGTTAGCATTAATGCAGCATAACCGCCATAACTTAGCCCAAAAGCGCATACTTGTTGGCGATTGATATCATTACGTTGAAGTACTTTTAAACTTGCTTGATAAATATCTTCAAGCATTAATTTACCCCATTGCTGTTTTCCTGCCTCTTGTAATGCTTTGCTATAACCGCTAGAGCCTCTGAAGTTGACCCGTAATACTGCATAATTGTTGTGATTAAAAAATTGTGCAATTGCATCATAATAATCGGTATCATAAATACCGATTGGACCACCATGAGGCATTACAATCAGAGGGTAAGGTGTTTGTTGGCTATTATGGGGTAGAGTTAAAAGGTAAGGAATAGTTAAGCCTTCAACATTTAACGATGCTTTAATAAATTTACTTTTTAGCTGTTTATTTAGTTTAGGATAACGTTCGCCTATTAAGCGTTTTTCTTTTCCTTTGCTCTGAATAAAAAATTGCCCTGCGTTGTTGTAATCTGCTTGATAAATAATGGCATGTTGATGATCAAGACTTTCATTAACTTTAGAAACTAGGGTAGGTGCTTTGGTTTTATTTAGTTGCTTTTTACTGGGTGAAGTACCGATGAAAACATTCTCTACCACACCATTATTAATCACTTTTACTCCAATAAGTTCTTGAGTATCAGGATCTTGAACTAGATCGATAATTTTAAAAGAACTGGCTTGATAAGCTATTTTTTCGCTTTGATCTGAAAAGTTCACTTGATAAACTGTTCTTTGTTCTTCTTCATTTAAATCTAAACAGTAAAAACTATTTTTTTCGGGTGATAAACTGATAGGAATAAAACGTTTTTCATCACTTTTGCTTGTTTCGCTGTCGTCAAAATTCCACGTTATTAATTCAGTAGCTTTATTCTCTTTGTGCTTACTTTTATTATTATCTTCATTATCGTCTTTATCATTATTTTCATCAAAATAAGATAAGGTTAATTGAGTTGGAGTATTGTAATGTAATACCGCTTTTATTTTTCCTGCGGGATCAACAAACCAGCGTTTAGCATATCCTGAAATTTCAATAACTTGGTTGGCTTTTTTGAATTGGCCACCATCAATTTTAGTTAATTTGCTGACTTTCTTTTTATCAAGCAGTAATTTTCTCACATCAAGCTTATATACTTTTGAATAGATACCACTTTTAGCATAGTAAAACTTAAAGGCTTCATCTTGTAGTGGATCAACTAACCAGCCTTGTGTACGTACGCTATAAATTTTTGTTGCCGAGGCACTATTTGGTGAAACAGCCACAATAAGTAAGCGACTAACAGCCTTGGTATCAAGTAAGTCTTCAAGCCCTTTCTTAATTTCAACAAACTGTACGGCAATATTAGTATCATCAATCCACACTAAGCGCTTAATTGAAGCATTGTTTTTAGCGTAATCTTTTACATCGATCAGTGTCTGCTCGGTATTGGTTTCACGATTAATAAGGGTGAGTATTTGTTGCTCATTTTTATAGCGAATGCTAGCGATTAAATTACCTTTAGGATTGATTTTGGCCAAAACCATATCAGGGTAAGTAAAAAAATCTTGTGCACTGAGTGTTGTATTTGCTTGCGTAACATGAGAAATAATTAAGCAAACCCATAGCAGTAACGATAAATATAGTTTATTCATGGCTGCTTCCTAATGCTTTTAAGAAATCGTCACGGTAGCCAACAGACAGTGACAGAGGAAAATCTTTATAAAGTTGATGTAGCGCGGCATCGATTTCAGCTTTATGTGTGGCGAAACGGTTATAAAGTTTAACATCAATAAAGTTGGTACCGCGCTCTCTTGCAATGTTGAGCTCACCAATAAAATTTAACTGCCCTTTTTTAATGCTAAATCGCCAAGTTTTGTTGTTCTCTGTTGGTAACCAATAAGGAAGATCATAATAAGGGGCATTAACGCGAGTTATTTGGTATAGCCCCGCTAAAAGGGGCACAAGGTAAATGCCTTTTTTCTTATCTTTTAACGCAATAGTATAGGTATTATTCGTAAAAGATATTTTGTCACTCGACACCAAATAGCCTTTTTTATTCGCTTTACGGGCTTTCATTTTTTTAAATTCAATCGAAGGAGCGCTACCGTTTACGTCGAGATAAAGTACTAAGTAACCTTGATTCTTTTGTAAGGGCTCTAAATTAGCACTTGTCATTAATGTTTTTATATACGCTTTTGCTTGCACTGTTGCATGAGATAACCACAGGCTAAGCAATATGAAAAATAGAGTGAAAAACTTCATTAATATTTAAGTGTGATAGTGATAAAAATGGAGACTATTGTAGAGGGATTAAGGCTAATGGGCAAAGAAAATGTAACACTTATGTTTTTAATTTGTTAACTAAATAGCCTATTCAGTGTATTATGCGCGCGATAATAGCAATTAATTTCATTACAATACGGAGAGGTCAATGCACAATGCAGCTAATAATCGATTTATACGATTAATTACTTATTTTCAAAATATATCGGTTGCTTTAATGCTGATTGTTTTAACTGGGTGTGCTGGTGATGTTAACATGTTGCCAACATTGTCTGAAAAAACACAATTAAAACCAGAGCAGGGAGTGATTGTGGTTAGGGTAATAAATACAAGTACCTACCCTTTACCCTTTAATCAAGTAACTATTACGCCTAAAAACCTTAATGAATCTAAGAAAATAAAACCGAGTAGGTTACAAGCTATTTATGCTCCTTTGACCAATAGCACTGTATTTGCTTCTCCTATTGCAAGTGGTAGTTATTCCTTTGATAGTATCAGATCATTTCATATTCAGGGGGATTACTGGTATTCACATTTTGTTCCTAGTGACGCAAAATTTGGTACTTTTGAAGTAAAACCAGGCCAAGTAACTGATTTAGGCACTATTATCTATTATCCTAAACCACAAAAAGATAAAGTGCTCAATATATTAGTACGACAACCGCCTGAAGCGCTAGGTAACGTACTTGATACTTTTTTACCCTTTTACCAATATGATAAATCATATATTAATGGCTGGAGAGACGATGAGTTTGAAGAAAGTCGCAATGCCGTCTATGTATCGGCAGCGCAAAACCCTGTTGCTTATAATAAAACCTACTTAGCGCCTGATGGTTCTGTTTATTTTATTGGTAAGTTAGGTGTTATTTTAAAACGTTCAGCAGCAGGTGAATGGAGTGTCGATGCGGTTAATACTAACCTTGACTTATTTGCTATCGCACAAAATGAGCAAGGTGATTTAGTTGTTGGGGGCAATGAAGGTAAACTATTCATTAAACTGATAAATGATGAGCAATGGCAGGATATATCGTTAGCAGCAACCCATGATATTGAAGAAGTTAATTTTACTGCACAGAATGAACTTGAGGTTATTACGCGACAGTTACATCAAGTGAATG
>WFQC01000024.1 GCA_015487235.1 Alteromonadaceae bacterium | reverse complement strand
CGCTAACAAGCGGTAAGACAACACAATGAGAATAAATTTTTGAGTACTACTATAATACTTATTTTATAATTTTAACAACTAGTTATTAAAATAAAAGCCTTGTATTTGGCAATTTTTCCTGCGTATAAAATAGCTCACTTAATTAATGAAATTAGTATAATTTTTTTAGGCTAAGAATGAACTTTTTTATATAACACGACTCTTATCTAGTGAGAGTTTTCCCTTAGTAGTGTTTCATGTTTTTACGCATTTACTTTTAATCGAGTAAATGCGTTTTTTTATGTCTAATTTTAGGGGGGAGCTAACGTTAACAAACGACAAGACAACACAATGAGAATAAATTTTTGAGTACCACTATAATTTTTTTAGGCTAAGAATGAACTTTTTTATATAACACGACTCTTACCTAGTGAGAGTTTTCCCTTAGTAGTGTTTTTATTACGCATTTACTTTTAACCGAGTAAATGCGTTTTTTTATGAGCCTTTTTTAGAGGCTGTTGATCTTTGGAGTATGACCACAGCATTCTCAAAAGGCAGCCTCAGCTTTTTAAATCAATTTTATTGAATATTTTTTGAACTATTTAAAAAAAGCATGTTCTGACTATATGAGAGCAAAACCTCCCTGGACTGCTTTTCATTATATGGCGCGTTGCCCTAACGCGCTTTTTTTTGTCTAATTTATTGCTTTGCTTAACCTTTTGTAAAATAGTCAGCCAAAAATTGTTCAAAATCTAACGTATCATTTTCTTCAATAAGCTTTTGATCACGGTGCGATTTTAGTGCCGCTGATTTAAAATAATGTTCATCAAAATATTGATAATTTCGTGCTAATAACTGTGTTTTATATTGTTGGGCAATATCTAAAGTAAACTGCGTTAAGCTTTGTTCATTAGACAACGCCAATTGCAGTAATTTAGCTGAAGGTGTTTTCGTTGGATCTTGAATTTTTTCAAATTCTCGCGCGACAGCTGCTTGATATTTATCCGTTTGATAGGCTTGATCGAGTAATTCAGCTACTTGCTTTAATTCATCAAAAAGTTCTTCACCCCATTGCGATAATAATTTTTTCTCGCCTTTATCTTCAAGCAATAATTGCGGATCTCGACCTTGCAATACTACCTTAGTCATATTTTGTTCATAAACTTTCTGAATGTGCTCATCTAACTGCTCATTAGGCGATAATGCACAATACGTTAGAAAGACATCTAAGAAATAGATTTGTGCAGCACTAATCCCCGTATCAACAAAAGGATTAACATCTAAAGCGCGTACTTCGATATATTCAACCCCTCGAGCTTTTAAGGCATCACTCGGTTTTTCTCCCGATTTAGTCACACGTTTAGGGCGAATAGGCGAGTAAAGCTCATTCTCTATTTGCAACACGTTACTATTGAGCTGGCGATATTCGCCATTAACTTTCACGCCAATTTTAGCAAAGGTTTCACTTGGCAGATTGATCGCTTTTTTGACATCTTCAACGTAGTTTTCAAGACTATTATAACAAATGTGCAATTGGGCTTGAGAACTACTGGTATAACCTAAGTCGCTCATACGTAACGATGTAGCATAGTCTAAATACAAATAGCCCGAAGGAGCTTTTTTAAAAGGAAACTTTTGTGGTCGTTTTTGCAAAAACGACGGACATATAAGTGGTGAACTTCCAAACAAATAAGGAATAAGCCAACAATAGCGTTTGTAATTACGCAAAACAGCAAAATAACGCGCTGAAATAAACTGATTAAGTTCATCTTTATTAGCTGATATTTTTTGTAGCGAGCGCCAAAAATCAATAGGAAAGGAAAAATTAAAGTGAATACCTGCAATAACTTGCATCATACTACCATAACGGTTTTTCAACCCTTTACGGTAAGTATGTTTCATTTTGCCTATATTTGAATGGCCATATTGTGCTAACGGTATTTTATCTTCATCTTCAACAAAACAGGGCATACTTAACGGCCATAACAATTCATCACCAATTTGCGATAAAGTATATTTTTGAATATCTCGCAGTTGCTCAATCGCCTCTTCTGGGCTATGAGTAACCGGTGTAATAAATTCTAAAAGGTTTTCAGCATAATCTGTGGTAATTTGTGGATGAGTAAGCGCTGATCCTAATTCTGTCGCATGGGGCTGTTGTGATAAAGCACCTTGAGGTAATACTCGTAAAGCTTCTCTTTCTATACCACGGCCAATACCTGTTAACGTATCAAGGTAAGGCTTGTTTTTAAAAGCCGTTAAGTAATCTTGTAATGATAAGGTCAAAATGACTCCTACTGTGCAAATTATAAAACAAAGCCGCTACCTTTAATAACGGCTTGAATAACTAAAAATTATCAACAATTAAGGGGCTAAGGTTAAATCAACAATAGTTAAACCCAGTGCTGTTAATTGCGGTTTTATCACTTGAGCATTACCCACAATAATCCATTGCAACTCTTTTGCTAATTCTTGTTTAGCAATATGGTTTAATTCACTAAGCGAAATATTTTTAATAATAGCTGTTTGTTGTTCACCATAGTTTTCAGGTAAATTATATTGTATGAGTTGACGCAAAAAGCCACTTTTTTGTCGTGGTGTTTCGTAACTAAGTGCTTCACTTTGTGTAATCGCTTTACGCATAAAGTCAGCCTCTGCGCTAGTCATGCCCTGCGTTTGATATAGTGCTAATTCTTTCACGATTTCACGCATAGCATCTGCAGTATGTTCTTGTTTGATACCTGCAGAAACACTATAGCTACCGAGCGTTTTTCCACCACTATAGCCACTGTGAGCACCGTAAGTATACCCTTTATCTTCTCGTAAATTAAGGTTTATACGGCTGTTAAAGGCGCCTCCTAGCGGATAATTCATTAATGTTGCCTTAAAAAAATCACCCGTTGCATCATAAGGCATTGCTCGGCGTACTAAACGAATACTCGTTTGTTTTGCCTCAGGTACATCAACAAAATAAATTGTATTCGCTTTTATTTTGGGGAAAGGTTTATAGTCAGAAAGAGTATAATCATTGCCTTGCCAATGTTTTAAATACATTAATTTCTTTAAAATATCATGCTTATCAACATCACCTACAATAACTAAGTTACTGTGCTTAGGTGAAAAATATCGTTGATAAAAAGCTTTAACATCGTCAAGGTTTATCGCTGAAATTGTTTTGATAGTGCCATTATTAGGTAAACCTACACGATTATTTGTACCATACAATACCTGTTTGTAGGCTTTGCTTGCTAATGTGGCAGGATCTTTCAAACCTTGTTGTAAATTTTGTAACCATTGATTTTTAACGCGATCAAAATCTTCTTGTTTAAAAGCAGGGTTAAACATAACATCAAGCATCAAATTAATGGTAGCATCAAGGTTCTTCGTTAAGCTCGATACCTGAATATAAGTATATCGTCCAGACGCACCCACTGAAATATTGCTGCCCAATTTTGCTAATTCATTCGATAACTCTTCTTTAAGGTAATTAGTGGTTCCTTCTTCCATAAGTGCCGCAGTAAGTGCAGCTAAACCAGCTTTTTCAATGGGGTCAAGTAATGGCCCACCTTCAATACTTAGCATTAAACTTACCGTAGGAGTCTCTGTATTTTTTGTTCCTATAATGGCTAAACCATTCGCAAAAGATTTGCGCCATAATGGCGGAACAATAACTTGTGGCGCCTCACCCGACGGAGGCATAACAGTACGATCAAAGCTTGACTGATTATGCACAATAGCAATATTTTCATTAGTCGTTTCAGGCACTTCACTTACATCGGTTAGGGTAAAATTATCTTCGTGAGCAATGGCTGATTCGAGCCCTTTAGGAATAACAGATAATACCGCTGCGCCTTTATTTTTAATGTATTTGTGATAAACACGCATTACATCAGCTTTGGTTACCTTGTTATAGCGATCAAGCTCTTGCTGGGTATAATTTGCATTACCCGCAAAAGTTTCAAATGCCGCCAATGACGAGACTTTACCGGCCACGCTTTGTAATCCATAAATAGTACTGGTTTCAATATTTACTTTTGTTTTAAGTAAGTCTTCATCATTAACGCCGCGTTGCTCAAAATCATGCAGTGTTTGTTCAAAAGCTTGTTTTAATTTAGCGAGTGATAACCCTTGCTGTGGGTTAGGAATAGCATAAAAATTCATTTTACAAGCAAGTTCTTTACAAGGATGACTTGCTCCCGCTTGTACGGCAATGCCGGTTTTCACTAAATTTTGATACAGTAGAGATGTTGGCCCTTTACCTAAAATATTTGCTAATACATCAAGTGCAGCTTCATCTTGATGGCGACCATAAACGGTTGGAAAACTAATATAAAGCAAAGGTAAAGAAATATTATCCGTTAGTGTGTAATAGCG
Source organism: Alteromonadaceae bacterium (assembly GCA_015487235.1). Taxonomy (GTDB): domain Bacteria; phylum Pseudomonadota; class Gammaproteobacteria; order Enterobacterales; family Alteromonadaceae. The sequence goes on along the minus strand of WFQC01000024.1, from coordinate 3,502 downwards.
ATTATTAGCTAAGGTGATTAAAGGTTTTTCTAAAGGCTCAACTTTTGGCCCTGTTTGAATATCACCAAAATATTTAGCTACCCAAGCGAGTGTTTGAGCTTCATCAAAATCACCCCCAATGGTTAATACCGCATTATTTGGCCCGTACCAACGTGAAAAAAACTGTTTTAAATCTGTTAATGTGCCGCGTTCTAAGTCACTCATAAATCCTATTACTGGCCAAGAATAAGGGTGTTGACGCGGATAAATTATTTGATTAACCGTTTCTTCTATACGCCCATAAGGTCTGTTATCTACATTTTGAGCACGCTCATTTTTTACTGTTGCCCTTTGCACTTCAAACTTTTCTTCATTGATCGCTTCAAGTAAAAACCCCATGCGATCAGACTCTAACCAAAGCATTTTCTCAAGTTGGTTTTTAGGTACAGTTTCATAATAATTGGTACGATCTGTGTTTGTGGTACCGTTTAAACTACCACCGCTTTCAGTAACTATTTTAAAATGCTGTTCGTCAGCAACATGTTTAGATCCTTGAAACATCATGTGTTCAAAGAAATGAGCAAAACCTGATTTACCTAGTTGCTCTCGTGCTGAGCCGACATGATAAGTGACATCAATATGTACAAGAGGATCAGAATGATCAGGATGCAAAATAACGGTTAAGCCATTAGCTAAACGATATTTATTGTAAGGAATAACAAGCTTGCCTGCCTCAGGCTTTACCTGTTCAATTAACTCTACCCCTTGCGGTAAAGGTGCATTAATTGAAGTAGAGCTACAAGAAAAAAGTAAAAATAGGCTAAAACTAAAATAAAAAAATGTTCGAATTATGCGCATTTGCAGTTTCCTAACAAAACGAGAACGCTAATAGTAATAATGCACGGTGTTTAATTAAAGTTTTTTTAGACAAATTTACTAAATAACTGTAACAAATCATTTAACTGTTCAGTTAAAATAACCTTTTCATTTATAGCTACACTATTGCCAATGACCACTTTTACCGCGTTTCAACTCGTTGCTGATCATGATGACTTTATCGTGGTAGATAAAATAGCAGACGTCAATTTTCATGATGAAGGTACTTTAGGCGCTGGCTTATTCAGTCAAGTAAAACAACAACTTGCCTTAGCTGAACTTTATCCTGTACACCGCTTAGATAAAATAACGTCAGGTTTAGTTATTTTTGCGAAAAATTTAAGCTGTGCCCAACAATTTCAGCAATTATTTGCACAGCACCAAATCGAAAAGTACTACCTCGCTTTAAGTGATAAAAAACCGAAGAAAAAGCAAGGAATGATTAAAGGCGATATGAGCAAAAGTCGCCGTGGTACATGGAAGTTATTGCGTAGCCAGCAAAAGCCTGCACTTACACAGTTTTTCTCTTATAGTGTAGACGCTGGTTTACGCTTATTTATAGTCAAACCTCACAGCGGAAAAACCCACCAAATTCGTGTAGCACTAAACAGTATTTCAGCCCCTATATTAGGTGATATTCACTATGGAGCTAGCCAAGCTGATCGCGCTTATTTACACGCCTATGCACTTAATTTCACCTTAAATCAGCAACACTTTAGCTATGTTTGTCCACCTAACAGTGGGCAATACTTTTTAATGCAAAACGTACAACAATGCCTTAATAATATTCCTCAAGTATGGCAATTAAACTGGCCTAAAGTAAAAGCATAAAAAACGGACTCAAAATTAAGCCCGTTTATTGTTTATATTGGCGTTATTTTATAGTGAATGTAAAAACACTATAGCAATAGCGGTTGGGCAAATGTATTTTACATACCATGGCCAAATTTTCCAAAAAAGCGTGTTTTCAATATTTTCATGCCCTTGCTTTATTTCAGCAAGTAATGAATTTCTATGCCAAATCCAACCCACAAAAATACTACAAAGCATCGCAATGATCGGCTGACCATATTGTGTTGAAATAATCGCCACTAAATCCAACATAAATTCAATATTTAAGACAATAATCACACTCAGCGCTAAAATACCTAAACCAATAAAGGTCGTTGCTTTGGTTCTTTCGATATCGTGGCGCTCTACCGCATAAGAAACCGGCCCTTCAAGCATAGAAATTGAAGACGTTAGCGCGGCAATAGTCATTAACACAAAAAAACCAAAGCCTACAAATAACCCCACAGCTCCCATACCATCAAATAATGAAGGTAATACCGTAAAAACTAGACTTGAACCTGAAATTAAACTGCCATCTTCTGCAAAAATAGCCACACCTTGTGCTTGTGCAACATACATAGCAGGAATAATAAGTAAACCGGCTAAAAAAGCAATTGAAACATCAATTAAGGTAACTTGTGCTCCTAAGCTTACTAGATCTTCTTTTTTCGAAATATAAGAGCCATAAATCACCATAACACTCGTACCTAACGAGAGCGAAAAGAAAGCTTGTCCTAAAGCACTTATTAATAGGTCAGGCTCTAATACGCGAGAAAAGTCAGGGTTTAAATAAGCATTTAATCCTTCAAGGGCACCATCTAGTGTTACCACATAAATAATAAGTAGAATTAATAAAGCAATTAACATTGGCATTAAGCGCTTTGACCACTTTTCAATACCTTCTTCTACTCCACGACGAATAATAAAAATAGTAAGTAGCATAAAGAAAGCGGTAAACGCTAAATTGCGGATCAACGATTGATCAACAAGCCATTGAGCAACTTCATTAAAGCCCATTAATTTGGCTAAAGGCTCAATAGCATAAGACATCATCCAACCGGCTAATATGCCATAAAAACTTAGAATAAGTGCCGCACAAATAATACCGCCAAAACCAACAATAAAGGCAAAGCGCTTTTGCCATAATTTATGTGACATTTTTTGTAACGAGGTTACCGCATTAGCTTGTCCATAACGACCAATCAGTAACTCTGCCATAAAAGCAGGATACGCTAAGCAAAATGCTAAAACCAAATACACCAATACAAATGCCGCTCCCCCATTACTTGCTGTTTGTGTTGGAAACCCCCAAATATTTCCTAAGCCAACTGCAGAGCCTGCTGCCGCCATAATAAAGCCAATACGCGAGCTAAAACCGCCTCTTGATACTCCCACCTATGTCACCTCGATTTAATAATAATTATTATTTGTATTGTTATAATGCCAACAATCTACTGAATCTCGCGCAAAAAAAATAGCCTTATTGATAATTTTCTTATCATTAAGGCTATTTTTTCAATAATTAACGTGTAAAGTTTGTCTTACTGACAATGGAAAGCAAAAGCTTTATCACACCATAGAGCGATAAAAACATACTGTTGTCAAAAGCATCAGCTCAAACTTAACACCCGCTAATGTTTAGGGCGTGTTTATCTTTGGAGTATATTTTTGCAACAGTTTGTTTGGTATTTATACAAGGCGGAGTCTGTGTGGTGTGGTTATTCCACACAAGCAGGCGACAACGTAGTAGAAATGACAAACAAACGTTGCCCTTTGGGTTCACCGAAAAGCGTCCTGCTTCTTGTTGCTCCTTTTT
>WFQC01000023.1 GCA_015487235.1 Alteromonadaceae bacterium | reverse complement strand
TTGATGCGGCCTATCAGCGAGGGGAAAACGATGAATTTGTGCAAGCTTCTGCCATTTTAACTAAAGACCAGCAAACCATTAAAGTAGATGATGGTGATGCGATGATCTTTATGAATTTTAGAGCCGATCGCGCCCGTCAATTTACACGCTGCTTTACTGAAACCAATTTTACAGGGTTTATGCGTAAAAAAACGCTTCAACTCAGTGACTTTGTAATGCTAACTGAATATGCGGCCGACATAAAAACCAGCTGTGCTTTTCCTCCTGCTTCATTACCTAATGTACTCGGTGAATGGTTAGCTAAACACCACAAAACTCAGCTACGCATTTCTGAAACTGAAAAATATGCCCACGTCACTTTTTTCTTCAGTGGCGGCAAAGAAAACACCTTTGTAGGTGAAGAGCGTATTTTAGTGCCCTCACCACAGGTAGCGACTTATGACTTACAACCTGAGATGAATTCAGTGCTACTTACCGACAAACTCGTTAATGCCATAACCAGTAAAAAATATGACTTTATTGTCTGTAATTACCCTAATGGCGATATGGTTGGTCACACAGGTAAATTTGACGCGGCGGTAAAAGCCTGTGAGGCAGTAGACACCGCAATAGGTCGAGTAATAAAAGCATTGCATGAAGTCAATGGTGAGTGTTTGATTACCGCAGACCACGGTAATGCGGAGCAAATGATTGATGAAAAAACAGGGCAAGCGCATACCGCTCATACCTGTGAACCTGTACCTCTTATTTATGTTGGACGCCCTGCTAAACCAGCTTCTCAAGGCACATTAAGCGATATTGCACCGACAATATTAACGCTGATGGAGATGGAAATTCCCAGCGATATGACAGGCACCAACTTAATGACAATCACAAAACAATAGTCAATGAATAGCTTTATATTGGTGAAAAAAAGCCTATTGCTACTTTTAATAGGCTGCTTAGGCAGCCTATGTGTTAGTGCACAAACAGCCAATATAGATCAAAGTTCTCAAAAAACTTCAGAGCAACTTACTTCTGTACAACAATCAATTAAAGCTCGACAAAAAGAAATCGCCCAAGCTGCTAAAAAACGCGCCGCATTAGAAGCACAATTAAAACAAGACGAATTAGCAATAGCCAAAGCAGCAAGAGCAGTTAACCAAACGAAAGAGCACTTAAAAAACACGCGAAAAAAAATAACCCAATTACGCCGAGAACAGGCCGATTTATTGGTCAAAAAAATGCAACAGCAAAAGCTGCTGGCTCAACAACTAAGAGCGGCATATTCAACAGGCAATCACGACTATTTAAAGTTAATTTTAAACCAAGAAAAACCCGCTTCAGTACAACGTACCCTAACTTATTACCATTATTTTAATCAGGCACGTATTAAAGAAATTGAAAACTTTCAACAAACAGTCACTCGCCTTGCACAAGTAGAGCAAGAACAACAGCAACAAGCAGCACAATTAAGTCAATTACAACAACAGCAAGTTAAGCAACAAAAAGCCTTAAAAAGTTCAAGCAAAGCTCGAAAATCAACCCTTAACAAGCTCAGTAAGCAATTACTGACTAAACAACAGCAATTAGCTAAACTTAAAGCTGCAGAAGAAAACTTAGTGATCGAGCTAGATCGCTTACAACAATTAGCTCAAGCGGAACTCAATTTAGCTGGCTTGAGTAAACTTAAACATAAACTCAGCTGGCCAATTAAAGGACAAATACTCAGAAGCTTCGGCAGCCGTAAACAAAGCTATTTAAAATGGAAAGGGGTTTTAATTGCCGCCCCTGTTGGCCGAGAAGTCAAAGCAATTCATCACGGCAAAATACTCTTTGCTGACTGGCTAAACGGCTACGGTTTAGTCACCGTAATAGATCATGGAGAAGGCTATATGAGCTTATATGGCCATAACCAAGCCCTATTAAAAGATGTTGGTGACCGAGTTGAAACTGGTGAACCTATCGCACTCGTTGGACAAAGTGGTGGCCAGCAATCGTCAGGGCTTTATTTTGAAATTCGCCATCGAGGTAAAGCAGTTAATCCTAAAACTTGGTGTAAATAACCTCAGTAAACTGATATTCTTTACAACACAACGATAAAAATTAGACTTCTATTTTGCGCTTTATATTTTTACTTTTTTTATATTTGATCGCCTTTGTTAGCCAAGCTAAAAATCCCCGAGTCGCCATTGTTATTGATGATATTGGCTACCGTTATACTGATGAAGCCGTTTTAAGCTTAACTGGTAATTATACTTTCTCGATATTGCCCCATACTCCTTATGGAAAAACGATTGCTGAACAAGCTTTTGCTAAAGATCATGATGTTTTACTGCATATTCCAATGGAGGCAGAAAACGGCAAAAAGCTTGGCCCTGGTGCTTTAACCACAGCAATGGATGAAACAAGTATTCGCCACTCTTTAGCCAATTCTTTTGCAGAAATTCCCTTTGCAATCGGTATAAACAATCACATGGGCAGTCGCTTAACGCAAATGCCACAGCCAATGACTTGGACTATGCGCTTTTTAAAAGAGCGAAATATGCTTTTTCTAGACAGTGTCACCAGTAGTAAATCACAAGCAGGTAGCATAGCAAAAGCATTGCAAGTGCCCACATTAACGCGGAGTGTTTTTCTTGATAATCAGTTAGATGAAAAATATATTCGCCAGCAGTTTTTTACGCTTATAAAACGTGCTCAACAAAATAACTCTGCTATTGCAATTGCTCATCCTCACCCTGAAACGATCAAAGCGCTAAAACAATTAACCCCTATATTAAAAGCTATCAATATAGAGCTTGTACCTATTTCACAATTATTTGAGCCTCAACATACACTAACCACAACCTTAGTGGGAGAATAGTAAAATATAAAGCCACTTGAAGCGGCGTAGTAGTCTACCGTTAGTAAGCTATATTATGCTTGTTTAATAATGCTCGTAAATGTTTCACTGGTATTGCGTAAGTAATACCACTAGGTCTTTCAATAACCGCTTCTTTACTCTCTTGAACAAAAACTTTATTAATAATACCAATCACTTCGCCTGATTCAATATGATAAAGCGCACTACCACTATTACCGGGGTAAGCCGTAGCATCTAATTGATAAACCATATATGGGTTACGCATACGTTTTAGCATAATAAGGTTGATCTGCCTTGCATCGGGCACTGGCACAATCACAGGTGTAATACTGGCAATAATGCCACGGTGAGTTACAGGATATAGCCCTAAAACCGCACCAATAGGGAAACCAGTAAACCCAACATAACTGCCTTCTCGTTGATAATTATCACTTGCCAGCTTCATTACTACTGGCAACGTTTTATTCTTTAGTTTTAATACAGCAAGGTCATGGTATTCATCTCGAGCAACCACCTCTGCAAACACCACCTGAGCTTGCTTACCTGAGCCAATAAAAACAGCAATTTTTTGCAACTTTTCTTGATCAAGCTCTTTAGGTATCACATGAAAGTTAGTTACTACATACTGGCCATTGCCAATGGCAAAGCCAGATCCATGTAGAGTATTTTGAGGCCGCCCTGTTGGAGTATAAACGCCAATACCCACCACAGCAGGTTTGATTTTAGCAACCGTGTCAGCAAGGTTGGCCAAAACATTATGACTGTAAGTAAGTAATAAGCTGAATAATATAATTAAGAAGCTTTTCTTCTGCATTGTAATTCCTTTTTTGCTTTTAGCACATATTGACCTTTCAAGCTTAAATTTTCAATCTTACACCCTAATAGCAGGCGAAAAGTTATTCGCTAAAATATTGAAAAACCAAAACAGAAAATTGTTTTAGTTTTTATTGATTTGCTTGTTAGCTGATAATTAAAGTTAATTTATATACACCAATAATCACGCTAAACCCATTAACAAAATTATCTAAAGGTCAATGATGCTCTAGTTACTGCAGTGTAACTTAAAAACTTCTCAACCCCTAAGTCGCAAAATCAACATTTATTAACCATAATTTATATAGTGCCAATAATTAAAAGCAGAGATAAACAATGCAGCTTACGCAAAAGAAAATTGTACCTATTTTTGCTGGTGGCGGAACGCGACTACCTGCTCATGTAGGCATTTTAAAAGCGCTTGAAGAATTTAATGTGGAATTTGATCATATTGTAGGAGTATCTGGCGGCAGTATCATCAGTAGCTTATATGCCGCTGGATTAACTATTGCAGAAATAAAACATGTTGCTTTAAATACCAACTACAATCAATTTAGAGAGTTTTCTTTAATAAAGCTGGTTCGTAATGGCGGTTTAAGCTCGGGTGACGTTTTTGAACGCTGGATAGATAGATTATTGCATGGTAAAACCTTTGAGCAATTAGATAAAAACCTTCATATTGTTGCTACCGATGTCAAAAAAGGAACACCTGTTATTTTTGATAGAGAACATACACCTAAAGTAAAAGTGTCATTGGCTGTACGATTTTCTATGTCTATTCCTCTAGTTTTTAGTTTTAAAACCTTTGGAGAGCATTTAATGGTTGATGGCAGCATATTATCAGAAGATGCTTTACACCGAGATTGGGCTAAAAATGGTACTCCCGTATTATGCTTTCGCTTACGAGGTGAGCATGAATATGACGATATTAAAACCAATGGCTTTTTCCCCATCGTGAATTATATCACCTTGTTAATACGTACTTTTATGACAACAATTTCACGAGAATACATTAATGAAGCATTTTGGCACAACACTATTGTGGTAAATACAGGCTCAAGCTCTGCGGTTGACTTCACTATGGCAATGGAAGACAAAGAACAACTTTTTCATATTGGCTATCAAACGGCAAAAGAAATTGTCCCCATTAAAGTCACTTTGCCACACTCATCTTACCTGCAAAAATAACAATGTATGCTATGCTCAATATGATAATTGGTTGGTAATATTATTATCTCGTAATATACTAAACTTTCTACCGTAACTTGTTGTATTTATAAATCAAAATATATGACCTAAAAGGATATAAACTGCAAATGACTTGGAGTAAGCGATTATTAAATACACCATTTATTGGAGACATCACCAAAAAGGTGGTTTCTTTGAAGGCAAACCATGCTGCCAAAAATATTGCAGAGCACTTTACGCAGTTTTTACAACCACAAATAGCCATTACCGATGAATTAAAGGCTGAGGTATTTAAAATTCGTCACCAAGTTTATTGTGAAGAACTTGCTTTTGAAAAAGAAAAAGAAGAAAGACAAGAGTATGATGAGTTTGATAAGCAATCACTTTTTGCTCTTATAAAACATAAACCAACAGGGGTTTATACCAGCTGTGTTCGTATTGTAAAGTCAACAACACCAGAAGAATTATTACCGATAGAAAAATTTTGTATTGCTTCAATAGAAGATCAACAACTTCACCCTAAAAACTTTAAGCGCGAAGAAATATGTGAAATATCTCGTTTAGCCGTTAAAGCTGATTTTCGGCGTCGTAAAACAGATCAATTTAAAGGTTCAGCCGTTGGTGCCATCAGTGAGACAACCTATTCTGAAACAGAACTTCGTTGCTTTCCTTTTATTGCTATTGGTTTATATATGGCTGCTGCAACTTTGGCGATAGATACTGGAAGCAAGCATGTTTATGTTATGATGGAACCAAGATTAGCAAGAAGTATGAAATTCGTTGGGATACACTTTCACCAATTAGGCAAAGCCATTGACTATCATGGCCTAAGGGCGCCCTATTACATTAATCCGCAAATATTTATGGCGAACCTCTCTCCTGGTTTTAAAAGTTTATATTTAGCGATTGAAAAAGATCTTCGTCAGCAACTGCTTGAAACTCAGATAATACAATGACAATAAAAATAAACTCAAGTATTGCCAAATAAGCTAGTTCATTGACATAATAGTATTTTTATTACCCAGTCATTAAGGCATCATGGAATGAAAGAGTTATCTTCACTGAAAATAGGTATTATAGGATTAGGCTATGTAGGGCTGCCTTTAGCGGTAGCTTTCAGCAAAAAATATCAAACGCTAGGTTTTGATATTAACGAAGAAAGAATTAAAGCATTAAGCCAAAGCCATGATAGTACTTTAGAAGTTAGCTCTGAAGAATTAAAGCAAGCTAGCAATTTAAGCTTTAGCAGTGATATTACCGATTTAGCACAGTGTAATTTTTACATTATTACTGTACCTACCCCTATTGATGAGTATAAACAACCTGATCTAACTCCTCTAGTAAAAGCCAGTGAAACAATCGCACAAGTTCTCAATAAAAACGATATTATAGTTTATGAGTCAACTGTTTACCCAGGTGCAACCGAAGAAGTTTGTATTCCTGTCGTTGAAAAAAACTCAGGCTTAGTCTTTAACCAAGACTTTTTTGCTGGCTACAGCCCTGAACGTATAAACCCTGGTGACAAGCAGCATCGTTTAGAAACAATATTAAAAGTAACCTCAGGATCAACGCCAGAAATAGCTGATTTTGTTGATCAAGTTTATGCAAGTATTATTACGGCTGGCACCCATAAAGCCTCGTCAATTAAGGTTGCGGAAGCGGCTAAAGTTATCGAAAATACCCAACGCGATGTAAATATTGCACTGATTAATGAACTTGCGGTTATTTTTTCCAAACTAGGCATAGACACAGAAGAAGTTCTGAAAGCTGCGGGCACAAAATGGAATTTTTTACCCTTTCGCCCTGGGCTTGTTGGTGGCCACTGTATCGGTGTAGATCCATACTATCTTACCCATAAAGCCCAACAATTAAATTATCACCCTCAAGTCATACTATCAGGGCGACGTATTAATGATGATATGGGGCATTTTGTGGTAAAACGACTGATCAAAGCTATGATTGAGAAACGCATTCATATTGTTGATGCTAAGGTACTGATCATGGGATTTACTTTTAAAGAAAATTGCCCTGACGTACGTAATACCCGTGTTATTGATATTGTTGAAGAATTACATGACTATAGCGCCCATGTCGACGTTTATGATCCTTGGGCTGATAAAGCTATTGTACAAAAAGAATATGGTCTTACACTAGCGTCGCCAAATGATAATGATTATGACGCCATTATTATTGCCGTGGGTCATGACCAATTTAAACAACAGTCAATCGAAGATATCCGTAAATTTGGTAAAGAAAAAGCTGTTATTTTTGATCTAAAATACCTTTTTGATCAGGCAGACACAGATCTTAGATTATAAGTAAATTCTATTAATATATGCTTCAACAATGAAGTAATGGACACTATTTTATGAAAATTTTAGTTACAGGTGCCGCAGGCTTTATCGGATCACATGTTAGTTTATTTCTACTGGCAAGAGGCGATGATGTTGTTGGCATTGACAACCTAAATGATTATTACGATGTAAATTTAAAACATGCTCGCTTAGATCGCATTAACCATTATTTAGCAGGGTCTTTAAACGAAGACTTGCCCTACCCTGAACAAGGTAACAAAGGTCACTTTACTTTCATAAAAATGGATGTCGCAGACAGAGGAGCAATGGAAACGCTTTTTAAAGAGCACCAATTTGATAAAGTAGTTCACCTCGCAGCACAAGCTGGCGTTAGATACTCAATCGAAAACCCTCATGCCTATATTGATAGTAATATTGTGGGCTTTACCAATATATTGGAAGGTTGCCGACACAATAATGTTAAGCACCTCACCTATGCTTCTTCAAGCTCAGTTTATGGTGCCAATGAAACCATGCCTTTTTCTGTGCATGATAACGTAGATCATCCGCTTTCTTTATATGCTGCCAGCAAAAAAGCAAATGAGCTTATGGCACATACTTACAGCCATTTATATAACTTACCAACCACAGGGCTACGATTTTTTACCGTTTATGGCCCCTGGGGACGCCCTGATATGGCTTTATTTTTATTTACTAAAGCGATATTAGAAGAAAAACCAATTAATGTATTTAATTACGGCAAACATAAACGCGATTTCACTTACATTGATGATATTGTTAACGGTATTGTCAGAACCTTAGATAATACTGCTACAGGTAATCCTGATTGGTCTGGTTTAACACCCGATCCGGGTACAAGTAAAGCACCTTGGCGAGTCTATAATATAGGTAATCAATCGCCCGTTGAATTACTCGATTATATAGAAACGCTTGAGAATGCTTTAGGTAAAAAAGCCGAAAAAAACCTGCTTCCTCTGCAACCTGGTGATGTTCCTGATACCTATGCTGACGTAGAGCAACTGGTAATTGACGTAAATTACCGACCTCAAACAACAATACAAACCGGGATCAATAAATTTGTAAAGTGGTATTTAAACTACAATAACGTAAATATTTAATAAAATTCGAGATGCTTGTTTATACTCAGTTACATAACGTGAAGTTGAGCTAAAAACAGCACAACAAGGAGATACTATGTTTAATTACCAACAAGCATTCTCTCGTAATATTGGCTGGGTAACAGAAGCCGAACAACAACTACTTAAGGCTAAACGTGTCGCTATTGCGGGGGCTGGTGGTGTTGGTGGCGCTCACTTACTGACACTAGCTCGGTTAGGTATTGAAAATTTTCATATTTCTGACTTTGATGAATTCGAGGTTCATAACTTTAACCGCCAACAAGGTGCTTTTATTTCGACGCTTTATCAGCCTAAAGTAAGTGTTATGGAACGTATGGCTAAAGATATTAACCCTAACGCAAACATTAGTGTATTTCCCGAAGGTATTTTTAACCATAATGTTGATAGTTTTTTAGATGGGGTTGATCTTTATGTCGACGCTTTAGACTTTTTTGCTTTAGCTGCCAGAAAAACAATTTTTCAAAAATGCTATGAAAAAGGTATTCCTGTTATTACCGCAGCACCTTTAGGTATGGGCTGTGCTTTCTTATGTTTTATGCCCCACAGTATGTCCTATGAAGAATATTTTCGCTTTGAAGCTAAACAAACAGAAGATGAGCAGCTAATACAATTTCTCATTGGTTTATCGCCAGCGATGCTGCAACGTTCATATTTAATGGATCAAACTCGCGTAAATTTTAAAGAAAAACGAGGGCCATCAACAACAATGGCAGTTAGTCTTTGCGCGGGTATTGCAGGTACTTATGCATTAAAAATTTTATTAAATCGCGGTGAAATACTCAAAGCACCCTATGGCTTACATTTTGATGCTTACCGTAATAAATTTGTAAAAACATGGCGCCCATTCGGTAATGCTGGTTTAATACCCAAAATCATGTTTAGAATAGCAAAGCGAATTGTTTTAAAATAACTTTATCAGGGGTCGTTGAATTTTTAAGAGCGTTTTCAACTATCTCTAACTCAACTAAAGGATTAAGGATGAAAGTATCAATGCTAAAAAATACAGTATTGTTTATATTTTTATTAGGATTATTATCTTGCACACCAAGTAAAACAGAGCAAGAGTTATTGGTTGAAGCAAAGTCTTACTTGAATGAAGGAAAAAACTCTAGCGCTGAAATCACCTTAAAAAACATTATCAAACAAAATGCTAATTTAGGTGAAGCTAGGTATTTACTTGGCAAAATTTATTTTCAGCAAAGTAGCTTTCTTAATGCTGAAAAAGAGTTAGTTAAAGCCATAAAATCTCAGTATCAACTTCCAGATGCCTTTATTCTTTTAGCGCAAACAAAATTAGCTTTAAATAAATTTGATGATGTACTTGAACTGTTAGAAGAGCAAAATTTTCAGGGTAATAATGCTGTTATTGCCAATGTTTTAATGGCTCAAGCTTACCTCGCTTTAGGTAAGGTAGAGCAAGCAACCACAAAGATAAAACAAGCACAAACAATAGATCCGCAACATAGTTATACATTACTAGGATTTGCTCTATTAGATGCTTATAACCAAAATATTGCTCAAGCGCTCAAAACTATCGATAAAATTTTAGCAAAAAACACTATGCCCGAAGCACTACTATTAAAAGGTAGTCTACTAAATAAACAAAAGAAATACTTTGCCGCAGCACAAGCCTTTGAACAATACCTAGCCATAAAGCCGCAAAGTTATGGTATTGAAAGTTTATTAGCTCATAACTTAATTCGATCGGGTAAGTACGAACAAGCACAACAACATGTCAATAATTTGCTTAATAAAGAAATAAATAACCCAACTGTTAATATCTTAGCGGCACAATTAAAATTTTTACAAGGTGATTACCAAGCCGCTGAAGCGTTATCAAATAAAACATTACAAGTTACTAACAATAACTTAGCCAAAATGATCAATGGGCTAAGCCACTATTCTTTAAAAAATTATGAACAAGCCTATGAGCAACTCAATGCCATCGCAGATAAACTCCCTGCAAATCATCAGGTGCATAAAGTACTCGCAATATTACAATTAAAATTAGGCTACACCGAAGCACTACAACAAACCTTAGCCAATATAGATAATCTGACTGATAATGATGCTGAGTTCTTTGCTAATATAGGTGTAGAATTAAGTAAGCAAGGAAATAAGCAATATGCTAGAACCTTATTTGATAAAGCTATTGAGCTTGATCCCACCAATGTAAAAATTAGACTGCAACGCGGTATCTATAAAATTTATAGTGCAGATGAATCAGCTATTGACGACTTTGAACAAGCTCATCAATTAGCCCCTAACATTACTGAAACTAATATCGCCTTGGCGATGAAATACCTACAAGAAGGTAAAATAGAAAAGGCACAAAAAATAGCACAACAGTGGCAGAAAAACGCTCCTGATAATGTATTTTTACATATATTAAACGGCAATATAGCACTAAAAACTAAACAGTATGATTTAGCAATAACACACTTTAGCAACGCAATAAAACTTGAACCTGACAACATTATTGCCTTATTTAATTTAGCCGTTACTTACAGTGAACAAAAGCACTACCAAAAGTCTCAAGAACTACTGCATAAACTTGTTCAACAAAATACTGAATATCCTTTAGCTTATCGTTTAATGATCACTAATGCACAACATTTAAAGAGTGAACTAGCCTTAGAAAAAGCATTGAATAAGCTCATTACGAAAAAGCCTACCGCTATTTGGCCAAGAGTTATCTTAGCTCGACGCTTGCTTGTACAAAATAAACCGAATAGTGCTATTGATTTGCTCGAAGAAATAAAAACCCTAAAACCATTACCTGCTAGCTATTTTATAGCATTAGCAGAGGCTTATTATAACAATAAACAAACAGAGCAAGCACTTAATACTTATGATTTATGGGCTAAACTACAGCCTAATTTACTACAACCACACTTATTAAAAATAGATTTATTAGATAAAACTAAACAGTTTAAGTTAGCATTACAAGCCACCGAATATGCCTTAGCACAACCTAAATTAACAGGTAATATTCAGTTACGGCTATTAGAAATATACTATTTACTTGCTAACGGGCAAGTCGTTAAAGCAAAACAACAACTCAATTCATTATTGCCTCTATACCCTGATCATCCATTCATATTACAATTGCAAGGGCAACTTGCACTTGCTGAGCAAGACTACAACCAAGCCATTAGCTATTTAACAAAATCACTTGAAAAAAATGAGAGTACTTTAGTAAAGTTGTATCTAGTTACAGCCTATAAAGCGGCGAATAAAATTCATTCAGCAGTGACTTTATTAAAAAAAAGCCTTAAAGAAAAAAGTGAGAACTTAGTACTTACCAAATCTCTTGCTGAATTATATATTACAGCAGCCCCTGACAAGGCTATTAACTTATATGAAGCTATTATTCAAAAAAATCCCAATGACTTTATTGCCTTAAATAACTTAGCTTGGGTGCTATACAGTAAAAATCGTTTCGATGAAGCATTGGTTTATAGTAATAAAGCCAATAGATTAAAGCCTGATCACCCGCAATTGCTCGATACATTAGCACTCATATTAACGAAACAAAATCAATTTAAAAAAGCACTAACAATACAAGAAAAGGCTTATAAATTAGCACCAAATGATAAGAGCATTGCGCTACACCTACTTGCGTTATATAAACAAACAAAACAAACTGAAAAAGCTAAACGTTTAGAGAAAGAAATAAAGCTAACCCCTAACGTGGCATCGAAAACAATAGGTGATTAGTGTTTAATTATTACAAAAAGTATTTTCCAGTATTTGTACTGTTTGTTATTTATGCGACAGTTATATTAAGCTATTTTCCTGTGATCAAAAATATCTGGGATTATAGCTTTGATGATGGTACTTATTCTCATGCTTTTTTTATTCCTATTATTAGCGCTTATTTGTATTACACCCTATTTACCCATCATCAATTAATACTACGAGAACGGCTAAATTCATTAGCCTTAGTGTTACTTATTGTGACAACATTGTTGCTTAACTTTTTTATTTATGCGCAATTTCCTTTCGCATACCGTATATTAATACTTGTTGTTATTACTAGTGCTATTGCCGCTGCATTTAAAGCAAATTGGAAGGTGCTATTTCCTTCCTTATTTTTGATTTTTTTGCTCCCTATCTGGGGAGTTTTAACACCCTATTTGCAAAATTTATCTACCTATATAGTCACCCAGCTGATGCGGATAACGCATATCCCAACGTATGTAGATGGAAATTTAATTGCAATTCCTGAAGGTGTTTTTGAAATTGCAGGAGGTTGTAGCGGGCTAAGATACTTAATCGTTTCCTTAACCATTTCAAGTTTATTTACTTTTCTCAATTTTACTAAAATAAAGCAAGGCATTATTTTTATTATTATTGCTATTATTGGTGCACTTATTGTTAATTGGATCCGTATTCTTATATTAATTTTTGTCGGTCATTATACCAATATGGAAAGTGACTTAATGCAAGACCATAATATGCTTGGTTGGTATTTATATATTCCGTTTATGTTTTTACTGTTTCATATTGGCCACAAATTAACAGAGAAGAATACACCGCAAAATACGGCTAATATAAAGCATAACTATAAAACAGTTCATCATTATTATTACAACTTGACCATCATCATTACTATCATTATTAGTGTTGCTTTTTTGAGTCAATCATGGGTAAGCACGCAAACACCAGACACCAAGCTGTTAGCACAACAATGTGAAACTATCCCTAAATCAACACCACTACCCACTATTTATAATGCAAACTTGCAATGCGCATATACTGCCGATTCAACGACTGTAGTGACTTATTATTTTGACCCATTAAAACTCGATAGCAAGCCAGATTTTTATTTAAATACACTAGCTGTTGACAGTGCTAGCGTTATTACTACTTATAATTTACCTGCATGGCAAGTGAATATTATTTATGACAATAAGTACTATTACCTTAGCGCGGTAAGTTTAATTACAGGCAAGCAAAGAACAGCCTCAGTATCAGAATACAAAACATTAAAATTAGTCAATATAATACAAGGAAAACTCCCAAGTAAATTGCAATGGGTAGTAAAAAAATGTTTAACAAATTGCCAAAAAGAACAGCAAAATTTTATTACTTTTGTTACTGAGCTACCCTATTAGTTAACCGTCAGCTTTTTTTACAATCATAATAGTTCAACGCCAACAAGCATCTTCAACAAATTGATATTATTAGATTTTTAAAACATGGCTTAATGATTGCTTATTTATACACCAGATTATGTAACACCCAAATGAACAAAGGATATATTATGAATACGAAGCTAAAAATCTGTGCTGCTGTGTTAGCCACAACATTAGCAACTTCAGCAAGTGCTGGCGTAGTAACAGAATGGACTTATAACAATCAAGCTGGTTTTGCCTCATGGACAGGTACTACAAATACAACAAACACTGCCGATGATGTAGCTGCTTCAGGTAATTCATCAACAGGAACAAACGCGGCATTAACCGACGATGCAAACAATATCTTAATTACGGGTAATGACGTTGATCTTGACGGTCAAGATGATGCTTTAAATACGAGTTTAACTTGGGGAACGCCAGCCAATGGTTTTGGCTCTGGCAGCCAAAGTGCTTTAAATGTAGACAGCCCAGTTACTGGTAATTTAATGACGAATGATTGGGCTTGGGCCAATGGTACTTCAGTTACCCATGAAAATTGGGTGATTATTGGTGATGCCTTAGATACAGCAACCTTGTTAGATGGTTTAACTTTAACACCTACTAACTGGACTGCTAACCCAGGCGATCCTGATCCTACAGTTAATGCACCATTTTTAGCGCCTCAATTACAATTTGGTATTGATTTTTGGGAAACCAATAACGGTGGTTCTGGTGGCATGTGTCCTAATGGTGAACCCAACTTTGTAGGCGATAATGTGAATGGCTGTGGTGATATTTTTGAAGTAACGGGTTTAGCTTCTTTACCAATCACTCCTGTTGTAGGGCCTAACTTTTTAGAGTTTACAGTACCATTTGTTATGCTAGATGCAACTAACAACCCTATTCCGGGTTGGAGCGAAACCATTTATTATGTTACAACGCGCTTATCAGGTCTAACCACTTTACCAGCAGGTTATACTTGTCAAACTGCAGCTCCTTGTTACGGTTTCGTTACGCAAGAGCAACAATCTAACCAGCTATTAGCACAATTTAAAATTCGTACTGTGCCAGAGCCTACAACAATCGCTCTGTTTGGTTTAGGTTTAATTGCAACTGGCTTTTTTGGCAGAAAACAGAAAAGCTAACCCATAGCAACAAGATAACTTCAAAAGCCAGTTGTTTTTCAACTGGCTTTTTCTTATCTAAAAAAATAAATATGTCATACTATTTAACAC
>WFQC01000022.1 GCA_015487235.1 Alteromonadaceae bacterium | reverse complement strand
GTGATTTATATAAGATCATAAATTGCTATGCCTGTCACGTTTTGGGGATTCGTCAGCCCTTCGGGAGCTTGCTCGATGCCCACTAACTGCGTTAAATTTATTTGATTTAGAATGACTAGATCTAAATAAATTTGCCTTGTTATTGAACATCGAGCATAGCTCTGAGTTGGGAAGAAATTTAATCAAATTGGTATTAGTTTGTTGTAAGCCCTTTGGTGATCACAATAGCTCCTCTTACTTGTCCTTTTTTATAACCAGTTGCTTTATCTTCGGGGTAGAGCTTAGCAAGCTTTTCTTGTACGATAGGTGCGATATTAGCGCCATGACATACTAAGCAACCATCACCAGTGGGTATTGCTTTCATAAAACGAAATTGTTTTTTCCCGTTATATTCAACAATCTCACTAAAGTGCATTGTTTTTATATTTTCACCCTTTTTAGTGCGATTATCAAAATTTTCAAGTACTGCTTTTTGCCATAATGTTGGCGTATTGTCAGGGTTTCTATTTTTCAAACTTACTCTACGCAGTTTTACATTATAATTTCGAGCTACTTCTTCCGTGATGGGGATTGCTTTTGTATTGCATACTTCAATGGCATTAAGCGGTCCGCCAGTTACCATTGCTTGCTTTAATTCACTTTTCAGTGTTTTCATAAAAATTTTACTGATAGTTTTTGCTTCGTTGGTTATGCTGTTTTGATCAAAATCATTGGCATAACCATAGCTATTATAGACAAGCATGATTGTGCTACTGATGAGTATATTTTTTAATATTGACATGAAATTACCTTTGTTTTTTATTCTTTGTTAATTTAGTAAATTCTAATTCAGTAGACTCAAAATCGTCAACATTGATCGCCATTAATCGACCTTTTTCTGCTTTTATTAACAGATTTGCTTCTTTTTGTGTAATTGTATGGTTCGCTAACCCTTGCTCTGCTAATTTATCTAAGTGATAAAAAGGTGGCTTGTCTGTAAGTGCTTGGCATACCTTTTCATAAATAGGCTCACAAGCTATTATATCTTCAAGTGTTTGTTCTAGCATTCCTAACGTATTTTCAGATTCTCGTGTTAGGTATTGTCCTTTTCCTAAACGATCTCTTGCTTTACTTGGTGTTTGTAACAATTGTGCTACCTTATGATCAAGCTCATCAGAAGGCTTTGTGAGCCATCTACCTAAAGGAAAAATAGTTAGGCGTAATAAGGTTTTTATGGCTTTATTAGGAAAATTATTAATTAATTCATCAATAGCTTGTTGTATGTTAAACAAACAATCTTCAACACTCCATTGCAGTAATACTAGGTCTTCTTTCTGCCGACCTTGATCGTTAAAGCGCTTTAGCGCAGCACTTGCTAGGTAGAGGTAGCTTAGAATATCACCTAAACGTGCAGATATTCTTTCTTTGCGTTTTAAATCACCGCCAAGAGTTAGCATAGCAATGTCTGATAGCATAGCTAAATTAGCGCTAAAGCGGGTTAATAATTGATAGTAACGGCGTGTTTCGTCATGATACGGCGTTGCTACGAATCGAGAGCCTGTTAAAGCTAACCATTTACTGCGAACAATGTTACTAATTGCAAAGCCAATATGACCAAAAAGAGCATGATCAAAGTTAATGAGTGCTTGTTCATGATCGTTATCATTTGCAGCTTCAAGTTCTGCTAATACGTAAGGGTGGCAGCGAATAGCACCTTGACCATAGATGATCATACTACGCGTTAAAATATTAGCACCTTCAACGGTTATCGCAATAGGGGCTCCTTGATATGCCCTTGCAAGATAATTATTAGGTCCCATACAAATGCCTTTTCCACCATGTATATCCATGGCATCAATAACGCAGTGGCGCATTTTTTCAGTCAGATGATATTTAGAAATAGCAGAGATTACTGATGGCTTTTCTCCTAAATCAATAGCGCCTGTAGAGAGGGTTGTTACAGCATCCATTAGATAGGCATTACCGCCTATACGTGCTAAAGCTTCTTCAATGCCTTCCATTTTTCCAATAGGTATTTTGAATTGGCGGCGAATGCGACTATAGGCGCCTGTTGCAAGCGCAATAGATTTTATGCCACCAGTACTGTTTGAAGGTAAGGTAATTGCTCGCCCAACAGATAGGCATTCAACCAGCATACGCCAACCTTGTCCGGCCATTTCAGCACCGCCGATAATAAAGTCGAGTGGAACAAAAACATTATCGCCTTGTGTTGGACCATTTTGAAAAGGGATATTTAAAGGAAAATGGCGACGACCGATAGTTATGCCATCAAGGTTTGTAGGAATAAGCGCGCACGTAATACCTAATTCTTTTTTATTACCAAGTAACTGTTCAGGATCTTCTAACTTAAAGGCTAAGCCTAATACAGTAGCCACAGGGGCTAGTGTAATATAACGTTTATTCCATGTTAATTTCATCCCTAGTACTTCTTTTCCATTAAATTGCCCTTTGCAGACAATACCAATATCGGGGATCGCCCCAGCATCTGAACCAGCTTCAGGGCTTGTTAAGGCAAAACAAGGTATTTCTTCACCTGTAGCAAGGCGTGGTAGGTAATAATCTTTTTGCGCTGTAGTGCCATAATGTTGTAATAATTCGCCAGGTCCTAATGAATTGGGAACTCCAACGGTACTTGCAAGTACGGCACTTACGCTTGAAAGTTTTTGTAATACTCTTGATTGTGCGTACGCACAAAATGCTAAACCGCCATATTTTTTTTGAATGATCATGGCAAAAAACTTTTTTTCTTTTAAATATTGCCAAACTTCAGGGGAAAGGTCGGCTAACTCGTGTGTTGTTTGCCAGTCGTTTACCATACGACAAACTTCTTCAACGGGGCCTTCTAAAAAGGCTTGTTCTTCAGCACTTAAGCGTGGCTCTGGGAATAAGTGGAGCTTTTTCCAGTCGGGATCTCCTCTAAATAAGTCTGCTTCAAACCATGTTGTGCCTGCATCCAGTGCTTCTCGCTCTGTATCTGACATCTCTGGCATAATTTTTTTAAATAACCTAAGTAATGGGGCACTGATATATTCGGTGCGGATATTGTCAATGTTAAGCGTGAAAGCAATAGCGAGAAAAATGAGCCAGCCCCAGAATGAAACAATATTAAAAATTGTTCCTATAACCATGAGAAAACCAAAAGAGTAGCTGTAAATAGCAAGAGATATTCGGTTATAGGCCATAAAAGTACTTAATGCGATTATGGTAAAAAACCATAGCAATGAGTCCATAAGTTTTCCTTATCAATTAATGGTTTGCTTGTATATAATTATAGAGAGTTTATAAGTAATAGTGATAGATACTGTAACAAATAGGAAAATAAAATGTGTGAACTTTTGGCGATGTCAGCCAATGTACCAACAGACATCTGTTTTAGCTTTTCAGGGTTAATGCAGCGGGGCGGTAATACAGGGCCTCATAAAGATGGCTGGGGAATAACTTTTTATGAAGGTAAAGGTTGTCGTAGTTTCAAAGATCCGCTGCCTAGCGCCCATTCCCCTATTGCTAAGTTGGTTACTGATTATCCTATTAAAAGTGAAGTGGTTATTTGTCATATTCGTCAGGCGAATTCTGGGAACGTTTGTTTAGAGAACACCCACCCATTTACGCGACAAATGTGGGGAAAAAATTGGACTTATGCCCATAATGGCCAATTAAAAAACTTTCAAGAGCAATTAAATATTAAGCATCATATACCAGTTGGTTCAACAGATAGTGAGCATGCTTTTTGCTGGTTATTAGATCAGTTATATCTTACTTTTTTTGATGAAATGCCTAGTACAGATATCTTATTTCGCTTTATAGCAGATAAAGCTTTATTTATTAATGAGTTAGGGGTTTTTAATTTTATATTATCAGATGGAGAGTATCTTTTTGCTTTTTGTTCTAGCCAATTGCATTGGTTAACACGAAGAGCGCCTTTTGGTAAGGCAAGTTTAATTGATACTGAAATGACGGTTAATTTTCAGCAAGAAACTACTGAAAAAGATGTTGTAACAGTCATTGCAACGCAACCTTTAACTGATGACGAACACTGGCATAAAATGCCATCTACCGCATGGAGTTTATTTTATTTAGGTGAACTTGTGGGTGGCTCACCGTCAATTACTAAATTGGTTAATTGAGCTTCAAATTGCTCAGCTCCTGCTTTTACTTGATAAAGTTTTACTAATAGGTAATTCAATTCAGGAGCAAACCATGCATAGGTTATACGTTTTTTCTCTATAATTTCTCGTTTAAGGCGTATGGTTTTAATGAGCCCATAAGGTAGCATTAATTCTTCTTCACCGTCATATTGATAGACATAGTTTTTTACTTTTCCTGATGTTTTGATCACGGGATAAACAAACTGACGTTGTTCAGGGTGAGCGATCATTTTTAAACGGTGTTGTAAGTGATAACTTAAGGTATCTTGTAAAGGTTGAGAAAAATCGACTTCTACTGTGCGATCATTTTTAAGGTCTGTTGCGGTATTATTTTGTACATCAAACTCCCAAACATAATGTTTATCTCGTCCTGTTCCTTCACGAATATATTCATATTTTTGGGGAATAACGGTATTATTTTTTAAGGTAACTATTGATGTTTCTTTTCGTGTATCTGAAAAAATTAGCCAGCTAATATCTGTTTCGTAGCTATACTCAACGGTGCCATCCTCTTGATAAGTTAGCTTACGAGTACCTTTACCTACTTTTTTTGATTTATGTAGAACGGAATAAGTAGCCGTAAAGGGTTTTATAGGGTTATTAGCTTTAGAAACAGTTGTTACAACTGGCTTTTTTTCAAGGTTTTCAATATTAACTTGCTGAGCTACTGTGGAAGTTGCCACACTAAAACAACATGAAAGCGTTATTAGTTTTGCTAATTTTTTCGTTAATACGATACGAGGTGTCATAAAAAACCTTTTATTGTTACTTTACCATTACTAAGCTACTCATCGTTAGCATAGCCGCTAGCAGGCAATATATTATTGTCTAATATAGCTTGCTCATTTTGCATTTTTAATCGTCCCTGACAAAACCACTTTATAACTAAAGGATAAATGCGGTGCTCTTGTTCATGTACTCTACTTGCTAAATCGTCTGCTGTATCTTGTGCAAAGATAGGTACCTTAGCTTGTAGAATAACTGGGCCGCCGTCAAGCTCTTCTGTGACAAAATGTACACTAACACCGTGTTCAGTGTCTTTTGCGTCTATTGCTCGTTGATGAGTATTTAGACCTTGGTACTTAGGCAACAAAGAGGGATGAATGTTCAATAATTTTCCTGAAAAGTGTTGCACAAAATACGGGGTAAGTATACGCATAAAGCCAGCAAGTACGACTAAATCAGGGTTAAATTCATCAATTGCAGCAACGAGAGCTTGGTCATAATCTTCACGTGTAGCAAAATTTTTATGTGAGAGTACTTTATTTGCAATACCCGCTCTAGTTGCACGTTCTAAACCATAAACATTCGCTTTGTTTGAGATCACAGCAACAACATCAGCGGGGATTTCTCCTAATTTACAGGCATCAATAATTGCCTGCAAATTAGTACCACCACCAGAAATTAAAACAACAATGCTTTTTTTTGTGGAGTCTTTAGTGGTCGTCAAGGGTTATGCCTCAATATCGTTAATAATAACTTGTTCGGCATGTTCAGGTTTATCGGTTATAGCGCCAATGTGCCATGCTTGCTCGCCGTGTTCAGTTAAAATAGCAAGGCTTTGGTCAACTTTATCAGCAGGAACAACCAATATCATACCAACGCCGCAGTTAAAGGTACGATACATTTCATGTGTGCTAATATTGCCTTTTTCTTGTAACCAACTAAAAATAGCAGGCCATTGCCAACTTTTACCTTTGATAACGGCTTGGGCATTGCTAGGTAAAACGCGTGGAATATTTTCCCAAAAACCACCACCTGTAATATGCGATAAAGCATGCACATCGACAGACTGCATTAAGGCTAAAACTGATTTTACATAAATTTTGGTTGGCTCTAATAAATGTTGAGCAAGCGGTTTATCAGCAAGAAATTCGTTGGTATCAGTGTTATTAATTTCAAGTACTTTGCGGATAAGTGAAAAACCATTTGAGTGAGGGCCTGAAGAGGCAAGTGCTATGAGCTGATCTCCCGCTGCAACTTTATTGCCATCGAGTAAACGTGATTTTTCAGCTATACCAACGCAAAAGCCAGCTATATCGTAATCACCTTGGTGATACATACCTGGCATTTCTGCTGTTTCGCCTCCAACTAAGGCACAACCTGCTTGAATACAGCCTTCAGCAATGCCTTCAACTACGGCTGAGGCAATATCAACATCGAGTTTTGCCGTGGCGTAATAATCTAAAAAGAATAAAGGTTCAGCCCCTTGTACAATTAAATCATTTACGCACATAGCAACAAGGTCAATACCTACGGTGTCATGTTTGGCTAAATCAATCGCTAAGCGTAATTTTGTACCAACACCATCGGTTCCTGCTACTAATACTGGTTCTTTGTAGCCTGTAGGTAGCTGACAAACTGAGCCGAAGCCTCCTAAACCGCCAATGACTTCAGGGCGAGTAGTACGCTTTACAGCCCCTTTTATATTTTCAACTAAGGCATTACCAGCATCGATATCGACACCAGCGTCTTTATAGCTTAACGACTGTTTTTGTTCGCTCACAGGAAACCTCTAAATATGATTGGTTATTTTAACGATTTTTAAAAGCGCATATTCTATCAGCGCCAGCCTTTGGATAAAATATTTAAAAGAAATTATTTTCAAGTGCTTTTTCATATAGGTGGAAACATATCATTATGTTAATATTTAAATATTCAATAATAGTGTGTGTGTTTTATGCTTAGATTCTTGAAATTACTGGGGATGTTATTGCTAGTTTCAACCGTTAATGCGGTTGAGGTAACTGATTTATATCAAGCAAAAGTTGTGGTTAGCTCTCAAGCCTTAGCAGAGAAAAATAAAGCGCTCAAACAAGCAATGCGTCAAGTTTTACTGAAAGTGGGTGGTCAAGAATCTGTTCTACAAAATAGTGAAATAAAAAAAGCGTTGAAAAATTATCAAAAATTTATTGCGCAGTTTAGCTACCAACGAGAAAAAAAGCATACGGTATTAGTTGCTCAATTTGATGAAGATAAAGTCAATAATTTATTTTACCAAGCAGGCTTATCTTTATGGGGGAATTTGCGTCCACAAGTGTTATTGTGGCTTGTGGAAGAGTCGGGATTAACACGACAAATTCTTGCTGAGTCGTCGGCATCGCCTTTACCGCAAATTGTGCAGGCGTTCTCACAACAGCGAGGTTTACCAATTAGTTTACCAGTAATGGATTTAACAGATGTTGAAACCTTGTCTATTGCTGATGTTTGGGGGCGTTTTATTGCGCCGATAAAAGTTGCTTCAGAGCGTTATCAAGCGGAAGCTATCGTGATTTTTCGAATATCGAATAGCAGTCTATTACCGACAGAATTTTTTGATAGCAAGCAGTGTGATATTTTGTGTCAGCAACAACATTATGTTTTAGATTGGCGGTTATTTACACCGGGGCAAGTATTAACACATGGCACTCAAACACATCGTTATCAAGGTAATAATAAAGTTGTTTTATTTGAACAAGCCTTGAAAGATATGACGCAAGAAATTTATCAATATTATGCACTTAATGTGAATGATTCTCATCAAGTTGATATCGATGTTGCTAATATTCGTTCTTTGGCTAGTTATGTTGAAGTTTTTGATTTTTTAAAGAATTTATCGTCGGTAGCGTCTGTGCAACTTATTAGCGCTCAAGGTGAGAATCGTCGTTTTCGTTTAAACTTACTGGGCAGTAAACAAACCTTATTAGCATCGTTAAAACTTAATAAATCTTTGCGTCAATATATTGATCCTCTGATGAAAGCTGATAATGACAGTGTGCCTGTTTTTTATTGGGAAGAGTGATCGTTAATTATGAAAGCAACTAGCCAACTTCCATTAGCGGTACAATTACCTGATGATGAAACCTTTTCAAGCTATTTTGGCAAAACTAACCTTGCTGTTGTTAGCCGCTTAAGGCAACTTATTTCATCGGTTGATGGTGAAAATACAATGGTTCATCCCAGTATCAAAAGTGTTTACTTATTCGGCCAACGTGGGGTGGGTAAGTCGCATCTTTTACATGCTTGTTGTGCACTGGCTAGTACTGAAAATAAGTCGTCTGTATGTTTATCATTTTCTGAGTTAAAACATTTATCTGTCGAGCTTTTAGAGGGCTTAGAGCAAATAGATGTTGTATGTCTTGATGATATTGAGCTGATTCAAGGAGATGATCTTTGGCAACAAGCAGTATTTGACTTATTTAATCGTATGATAGAACAAGATCACTTTTTATTGATCACGGGAAGTCAAAGTGTACAACAGTTACCTTTTTCTTTACCTGATTTAAAGTCACGATTAAGTTGGGGAATTGTTGAACAGTTAAAACCTTTGACAGACGAAGAAAAAATGCAGGCAATTCAGGGCAGGGCAATGCAAAGAGGATTAGTATTGCAAGATGATGCGGTTAAGTTTTTATTTAATCGTTTAAGCCGCGAGATGACCGACTTAATCGCCTGCTTAGATAAGTTAGATCAAGCCTCGATAAGAGAACAGCGTAAAATCACCATTCCTTTTATCAAAGAAGTTTTATTTTTAAAGCCCTAAATGTGTAAACACATTTCAGAACAAGACAAACCATAATGACCAAAAGCCCATGCTATTAGGTTGCTGCTTTTAATGACTAGGTAGTGGCTGATGATAATACTGCCATTCTATTACCGGGCGCTTATTGTCACTAGATAATACTGATTGTGTTTTTTGAGCAAAAGATTTACTTAGTGGTTGAGGTATTGAATTTAAGATCAAATTCTCGCGCCAATTTTTCCCTGATATCATCGCGGTAGGTGTTGGTAGTGCATTAATTACTGTGGTGGCATCTAGTTCAGGTAATACGCGCTCAAGTACATACTGTGCTCGAGGTTTAATTTCAGTTTCACCAACTCGGCTACGTTGTCCCCAGTCTACAATATAATCTACTGCGCTAATGTTATCTCCTATAGGGCGATTGGTTACGGCAACGTCTCGTTGAATTTGATAACGCGTGTACATCATTACCTCATCGAATAACATCGCATAATCTTCTCGAAGGCTTGAATAATTGTAATAATCGGTTGCCTTGTCATTACTGAAAAAGAAAGAAATATCGCTAGGTAAATAATTTTTTTGTGTTTCGGTTGCTGTTGCTCCTTGAAAGCTTACTTGCGCTAAGCTGCGCATCTCTTCACTTTGTAACGGGTATAGTAAAGCCAGACCATCTGATTCTAGGTTTGTTGCTTGTGCGGCATCGAGAATACGGGTACTACTATTATGGCTATTCCATTCGCTACTAGGGAAAAAATCATTCGCATGTGCTAGTTCATGAAATAATAAAGAGGTTAATCGATATAATCCATCTTCCATTTGACGAGTAATACGTTCTTCTGGTGCAATGTAGCGAGTAACATAATTATTATTTTTTACATAACGCCAAGGCATAACAAATTGTAATTCTTTGCCAAAAGCAGAACGGTAATCAGGAGCTTCATTTATTGTGTCGCGCTCATCAGGCGTTAACCAAAAGTTATTTGCATCAAGGTAAATAGCGCCTGTTGCTGACCAATAAAAAGAAGGACGAACGTCATAAGAGATCACTATGGCGGTAGTTGCTCTAAGTAAATTTTTAAAATCGTTATTAGTGTCGTAGTTTTCTAAAAAGGCTTTAAAACGATCGCCCATCCATTGATGAGAAACTACCACTCTTGACATAATATCATCAACAGTTGGAGCTGATGATTGTTGGGCTATTAAAGGTAAATCACCTAATTGACAAGAACTTGTCAAGCTATTGCTATAGGTACAGCGTACTAAATTATTGGCATACGGTGAATTGGGATCATAGGGATAAACACGCGCTATTCTGTCTTTAAAGTAGGCACTACCTGAAATTTGAGGCGCATTTTCTATTAAAATAGCCATAGTATCGGTATAGGTTGTTGTGCCATCGCTCGCTTGTAATTTAAATTGCACGACTTCATCTTTGC
This sequence comes from Alteromonadaceae bacterium, assembly GCA_015487235.1. Classification (GTDB taxonomy): domain Bacteria; phylum Pseudomonadota; class Gammaproteobacteria; order Enterobacterales; family Alteromonadaceae. The sequence goes on along the minus strand of WFQC01000022.1, from coordinate 46,503 downwards.
TAACATTGGGGGCATTAAAGAAAACGGCGAGATCTCCAGCGGTATAATCATTGAAATTAACTTTAGGCCCTGATATTTGCTGCCAAGTCACTGAGCTTGCTGTAAGCCCTTCTGCTAGCCAAGCTCGTAATGACACCTTATTGCCTTCTAATACGGCATGCCCTAGGCGAGCACTAAGTAAACTGGTATTACTGCCTACAGTAATACGGTGCGTTAGGGTTTGTGTTCCACTGCCATTATTAAACGTTACTGAAAAGCTATAATCGCCCGCACTTTCAGGTGTAAAAGCAATAACCTTACTGTTTGAGGCTAAAAAATTAACTGGCTCACCAGCAGTTTGTTGCCAGCTTATATCACTAATATTCTCACTTGGCGCATATAAAATTAACTCTACCGCTTGACCTGTTTGTAAATCAGTATCAATGGCAATAATAGTCGTTTCATCGGGTACAATAGGAACACTATCATTTGTTGTTGATGAACCACCACAAGCCGCTAACAATAGCGTAAGGGTTAAACCAATTAAGTTATATGCTGCTCTCATTTTATATCCTTATGTTACTGCATTTACAGTTAACATGCTTTAGTTTAGTGCTTTTGCTTTTTTCGAATACTTAGCCCTAACTCTTGACCACGATATTTTGCATAATAGCTGCCCGCTAAAAACATGATACTTGTTAAAAATAGTTCAATTGATGCCCAAATAAGATCACTTTTTGACACCCACAAAGTGGTTAAACTATGCAAGAAGTAGATCATGAGAATAAAGTTACTCCAAGCATACGTGTAAGGCTCACCTTTTAGCAAACCGCGCATAGGTAATAGTAAAGGTAAGGTGAATAAGGTTAATGATAGCCAAGGAGACATTGAGCTAGGATTTAAGACTATAAGCCATAAAGGCATAAAAATAAGTAAACCCAAATAGGCGGCTAAGGTAATGTATTTTAATTGCTGTGTACTAAACAGCCTATTATTTATAAGCTGTTTAGTTGGTTGTTGAGGTTGAGGTGACATCGGTTAGTCTTCTGCCAATAAAGTTAAAACATTTTCAGGAGGTCTACCAATACAGCCTTGATTATTATTTTTAACGACAATAGGGCGTTCTAGTAATTTAGGGGTATTAACTATTGCTTCTATTAAAGTGTCGTCATCTGCATTTTGTAAATTTTGCGCTTTAAATTCACTTTCTTTCGTGCGGATAATATCAATAGGTTTTGCCTTAAGCAGTGATAAAATCTGTTTAATTTCTGTTTTTGTCAGCGGATTTTTTAAATATTCCACTACCGTGACTTCAGCATTAGCTTGCTCAATAAGCTGTAGTGTTTGACGACTTTTTGAACATCTAGGGTTATGGTAAATAGTTAGCATTTAATTTAACTCTCTAATAAATATAATTTATAAACGTTTAAGTTTATTTTCTTGTTCTTGAAATTGTAAAATTCTAGCTTTAATACGCTTTTTAAGTAAAGGTTTATCTTTATCTACATAGTTATAAGCGGTTTGTAATTCATCAACAGCGCGAGGATAAGCTCCTAGTAATGCATACACTTCAGCTTTGCTTATATGCATGAGTGCTTGTTTTTTTTGTTTAGTATAAACATTTGTTAGTAGATCGTGAGCCATAAAGTTATCTGGCTTGATTAAAAGAAAATCTTGTAATAATTCAGCTGCTTGTTCGAGTTGACCCGCTTCTGTTAACACATTGGCATAATTAAGTGTAACAACTTGATTATTTGGCATTAACAAATTAAGTTGTTGAAGCATTGCTATAGCTTTATCAAAAGCCTTTAGTTGAATATACACATCGGATAATAAATCAATATAAAATAAATTTTTATCATCTTTTTTCAATAAAGATAATAAAATATCTTTTGCTTTGTTAAATTGTTTATCTTCAAAGTAGGCTATTGCTAGGCCGTATTGTGCTGCTTCTTTTCGGGCATAAGTTTTTTTAGTTAACTGGCTTTTATAAAAAGCAATATTATCTTTAGCAGAACCTTGATAGCGTGCTTTTATTCTTGCTTTTGCTAACTCAAAAGCTAAGCTTGGCGCTAACGGCCTAAAAGGGTAGTTTTGTGCGCGATTTTTAGCATCGGTGATCCGAGAATTGGGTAATGGATGAGTCAGCAACATAGCGGGAGGCCTACTTGCGTAGCGGTACTGAGTTGCTAGCTTATTGAAAAAAGTAGGCGCGCCTTGAGGGTTGAAACCACTTTTTGCTAGCAATGCGATACCTACACGATCTGCTTCTTTTTCATTACTACGAGTATAATTAATACCTTGCTGTTGGGATGCCGCCATAGAGGTACTTAGTGCCGCAAAACCTACCGTAGGGTTAACAAGGGTTAATAAAACACTCGATACTAAAGCTGTCATAGTTAAAGGCTGAGAGCGTTGTTGAGATTCGAGTTTTCTTGCCAAATGACGCTGGGTAACATGAGAAATTTCATGAGCAAGTACTGAGGCTAATTCACTTTCAGTGTCAGCCATAGTGATCAAACCTGAATGGATGCCAACATGCCCACCAAAAAAAGCAAAGGCATTGATCTCTTTTTGATTGATTAGAAAAAACTCAAATTGATAATTAACATCATGAGCATTTTTAATTAAAGTATTACCCAAATGGTTAATGTATTCCGTTAAAACGGGATCATGAATAATAGGTTGAGAAGCTCTTAATTGACGCATCATGATGTCGCCAATTTGCTTTTCTTTTTCTAATGATAACGAGCTAATTGCAGAAGTACCTATCTCTGGTAATTTATTTTTGTCATTATCTTGCGCAGTGACAAGAGAGGTGTGTAGTGTTGAATAAACAACTGCTGCAAGGGCAAACTTTTTAAAGGCTTTTTTAGAGAACGTTATATTTATTTTCATTGAGTTTTGATTTCTTTATTGTAAGCAATTATTTCTTTTTGTGCTGTTGAATTTATCAGTCGTTTCATTGCTCTTCGTTGCATCTATTTTTAAGGGAACACCATTAATAAAAGATGCGCCTTGACCATGAATCGCTCAGGCATCCTGAAACTCGCACCTTGAAGTATCATGGGTATAAAGGGCTTGGGTCTATCTTAATTGATCTTAACAAAATGATCACTAAACAAGTTATTTAGGTATAATGGTTGAAAAAATACACTAAGCCAATATAAAACAATTATGACATAATGCTCAAGTTGTTGTTTTAGTCATTTAATTTATAAAACCCTTTATGATACATAAATACGATGGTTGTACCGATAAGTGCCCGTTACCCTTGGTAAAAACACGGGTTATACTCAAAAAAATGCAACCTAACGATATTTGTTTGATAAAACTGACAGACAAAGGTTCAATGAAAAATATCCCTAATTATTTAACTAAATATTATCCCAATTGGCCTGTGAGCGAAACAATGCTTGATAAGCACACATTGGAAATAAAAATTATCGCAAAAGAGGAAAGCTAATGGTGCAGTTTTTTGTTAACTGGTATCAACGTAAATTTTCAGATCCCCATGCTGTTACTTTAGTAGTTATTCTAATTACAGCCTTTTTATGTATTTACTTTTTAAGTAATTTACTTATGCCTGTTTATGTGGCGCTAGCTATTGCTTTTTTATTAGATTTACCCGTAAACAAACTAACTCATTTAGGATTTTCTCGTACTGGTTCGGTAACAATAGTGGTAACGACTTTTGCAGGGATCTCTTTAGTAGCCTTATTAGGGTTGATGCCTGTTATTTGGCAACAAGGCAGCCATTTATTTCAAGAAATACCTAAAATGTTAAGTCAAGGAGAAAACTATTTATTAAAACTTCCTGAAACTTATCCTGAAATTGTTCAAACCAGTCAAATCGAAACCTTTATTAATTTAGTCAAAGTGAAACTGCTTGAATGGGGTGAAGTCATTATCAAAGGCTCGCTTAATTCTATTTCTAATCTTGTTGCGTTAATTATTTATTTGATTTTAGTGCCTTTAATGGTGTTTTTCTTTTTAAAAGATAAAGCCATTTTATTGAATAGTTTTACGCAATTTTTGCCTAAAGAACGCCGTTTAGTTAAGCAAGTAGGCAGTGAAATGAATCAACAAATGCTTAATTATATTCGAGGTAAAGTGATTGAAATTTTAATTGTCGGCATTATTACAACACTTGCCTTTATCTTTTTAGGCTTACAATATGCTGTTTTATTGGGGGTTTTGGTTGGTTTATCTGTTTTGGTTCCTTATGTTGGCGCAACCATTGTTACCATTCCTGTTGCCTTAGTTGCTTTATTTCAATGGGGAATAGGGCCAGAATTTGGTTATGTTATGCTCGCCTATGGCATTATTCAGGCACTTGATGGTAATTTATTAGTGCCAATACTTTTCTCTGAAGCGGTTAATTTACACCCTGTTACGATTATTATTGCGGTAATTTTCTTTGGTGGGCTTTGGGGTTTTTGGGGAGTATTCTTTGCAATACCTTTAGCGACTTTAGTGAAAGCAGTTATTAATGCTTGGCCTTCATCTACAGAGCCGATAACAACATCATCATAAAAGTATAAGCTACTCATGCTACCCGAATAAATTTATTCGAGTAGCATGAGTTGTGATAGCTTAATGTGTAAAGCGCTCTTGTTTATTGCTTTAAAACAGATAAAACAACTTGATGGTGTTCTTTGGTTTTAAATTTATTGAATACATGGCTTATGTTGCCATCAAGGCCGATAAGAAAGCTAATACGATGAATACCATCGTATTCTCGTCCCATAAATTTTTTTAATCCCCATACACCGTAAGCGTCAGCAACACGGTGATCAACATCAGAAAGCAGATCAAAATTTAATTGATCGCGTTGATAAAACTTGGCTAATCGCTTAGTTTCATCAGGACTAATACCAAAAACAACGGTATTGTGTTGTTCAAGCTCTGCTTTAATATCGCGTAATCCCTGCGCTTGTACTGTGCAACCTGGGGTCATTGCTTTAGGGTAAAAGTAAACTAAAACTTGCTTTTTTCCTAAGTATTCTTCGAGAGAGACTTCTTTATTATCTTGATTTAATAAAGTAAAAAGAGGGGCTTTATCGCCAACCGTTAAGGTTTGCATAGGTTTCTCCTATAAGCTATTTAAAAGGTTTGATGCAACTTCTTTGATACAACCTTGCACATCTATTTGTTCGCATAATTGTAGAAAATCATTTTCTAATTCGGTAATACTCACTTTGTCTGTTAGAGCGATAAGAATATGCGCTCTTGTTTGATTGGTATTTATATCTATTTGTGATTTTAAAGAAGAAATATCTATTTTTCGTGCTGCAAAAAAAGCGGTTACCGCTTTTAGTACGCCTGGTTGATCAATACCTGCGTAGGTAACTTCATAGTGTTTTGTTAAGTCTCGCTTTTTATAACCTGATGTACGCTTCATCATGGTAAGTAGATCAAGCTTTTGTGCTATAGCAGGTAAGCGTAATTCAATTTGATTAATGGCTCTGTTGGTACCGTTAAGCAACATAATAAAGCTGAACTCTTCACCAAAAATAGCCATACGACTATCTAATATGTTGCAACCACACTCACAAGCGAGCTTTGTTAACTCACTAACAATACCAGTGCGATCTGCACCTATTGCTGTTAACACTAAATATTGAGACATAAACTCAACCTGACAGACAAAAAATAAGGACGCGTATTGTAACTTATGCGTAGCACTAAAAGAAGCCCGTACTGCGGCATTATGCCGCAGCTTTTTTAAAACATTTTGCTTTATAGTATCGCCATTAAATTAATACTTACCTAAATGATTTATAAAAGGAATCTCATGAAACACTTCAAACGTTGTCAGTTAGCGACGCTTATTGTCGCACTTTGTTCGTATAATGCTTATGGTGAACAAGTTTTAGATGAAAAAAGTGAAAAAAAGCAGCCGGTAGAAAAAATAACAGTTATTGGCTCTAACTTTTTTTCTAATCCAAGTGAGATCTCTGCTGATACTTTAGAGCGATTACGCTCTGCCACTTCAGATACAGCCAGTCTTTTTAGAAATATCCCCGGCGTTACCCTGCAAACATCAGGAGGTGTTTCAAGCTTTCCCGTTATTCGCGGGCTATCTGATGATCGTATTCGCATAAAAGTTGATGGTATGGATTTAATTTCAGCCTGTGGTAATCACATGAATCCACCTCTTTCTTACATTGACCCAACAAATGTTGATAGTGCCGCGGTTTATGCGGGGATCACACCGGTTAGCTTAGGCGGTGATAGTGTTGGTAGTACCATTATTGTTAACGCTAAAGAAATTGAATTTTCTGATAATGATAAGCTTTTGAAAAAAGGACAAATAGGAACATCATATCGTACTAATGGTAATGTATTTAGTCGCAATATTGCTGCAACCTTTGCCACTAAAATGTTTAGCTTTAATTACAATGGTTCAACGACAAAAGCTGAAAATTATTCTGCAGGAGGTGATTTCAAGGAAGCGGGTTTAGCAGCAGCGGGTCGAGAGTGGTTAGCTGCTGATGAAGTTGGTTCATCTCAATATAAATCAACGAATCATTCACTCACTTTGGGTATGAAGTATGACAATCATGTTTTTGATTTCAAAGTAGGTATTCAAGACATTCCTTATCAAGCTTGGGTTAACCAACGTATGGATATGACAGGCAATGACAGTACACAGCTTAACTTTCATTATGCAGGAGAATACCTTTGGGGTGTACTAGATGCGCGCCTATATAAAGAAAATACTGAACACAGTATGCAATTTTATGAAGATAAGCTGTTTTGGTATGGCAGTAGCCCTGCTGTTGATGGTGTACCGTGTACTCCTTCAGGAGGAAAAACAGGCTGTGCTGCGGGTATGCCAATGGATACTGAAGGAGTGAATGTTGGTGCGGTTATTAAAGCCAATATTGCATTGTCAGCTGATGAAACATTGCGGTTAGGATTTGAATCTCAAGATTATACGTTAGATGACTGGTGGGATCCTTCAGGTAAAGGAATGTGGCCAAATACGTTCATTAATATTAATAATGGTGAACGTGACCGTTTAGCTTTTTACACAGAATGGCAAAATAAATTTAATACTGACTTGTTAGTACAACTCGGGTTGCGTTATGAAAATGTCGAGATGAATGCTGATGAGGTACAAGGCTACAGCCCAATGATGGCTAATTATGGAGTAGAAGCTGCCGCGTTTAATGCCGCTGATCGTAAAAAAACTGATGATAATATTGATTTAACAGCTATTGTTCATTATCAACTAAATTCTGTTGATACTATTGAGTTTGGCTACGCTCGAAAAACGCGTTCTCCAAATCTTTATGAACGTTATACCTGGTCAACAGGTGGTATGGTCATGCGTATGATCAATATGGTAGGTGATGGTAATGGTTATGTGGGTAACCTGGAGTTAAATGCTGAAGTTTCTCATACCTTAAGTGCTTCATTTGACTGGAAAGAAGCAACACAAAAAACATGGGGAGTAACGCTTGCACCTTACTATACCTATATTGAAGATTATATTGACGTAACTCGTTGTGCTTCAAGTAATATGAATTGTGGTGCGGCGAATCAAACGGCTACTGAAGGTTTTGTTTATTTACAGTTTGTTAATGAGTCGGCTCGTATTTACGGGGTTGATTTATCTGGTTTCGTTATTTTAGAAGAAAACTCTCATTATGGTGATTTAAGTGCAACGGCAGCAATCAGTTACGTTCGTGGTAAAAATAATACAACAGATGACAACTTGTATAATATGATGCCACTTAATGCTACTTTTTCGCTACAACATAACCTTGATCATTGGACCAATATCCTTGAACTAGAACTTGTTGAGAATAAAAATAAGGTTTCAGCAGTTAGAAATGAAGTAACTACAGCAGGTTATGGCTTAGTTAATCTACGTAGTAGTTACCAATTTAAGGCTTTACGTATTGATTTTGGCATAGAAAATCTATTCGATAAATTTTATCATCATCCCTTAGGTGGTGCTTATACGGGGCAAGGAAAAACAATGAGCAGCACAGGTGTTCCATGGGGTGTTTCGGTACCTGGTATGGGGCGCTCTCTATACACAGGTATTAGCTATAAGTTTTAACGACTAAAGCATTTACTTAACATAGAGATAAATGCCAATACAGGCTTTATCTCTATTTTTTACCTAATTTATTCTACATACAGTCAACATATCCTTTCGTTATAAAGCATTATTTACTTGCTAATGCAAATCGAGCAAAGTACCATTGTCCGCTGTTGATTTTTAGATAGAAAAGCCGATGTTTTCTCAAAGTATTGTGGCCTTGGTCACACCTTTTAATGACGATAATAAAATTGATTTTTCTGTAGTAGAAGCACTGCTTGAATGGCATATTGCCTCAGGTACGCAGGGTGTTGTTTTAGCGGGTACTACGGGAGAGTCTGCTACCTTATCTTTTGATGAAAAAATTGCCTTGGCTAAATTTGCTGTAAAGATAGCCAAAGGGCGATTAAAAATACTTGTCGGTAATGGTAGTAATAATACAGCAGAAACAATAGCTTTAACTAAGCAGCTTGAACCGCTAAATATTGATGGCTATTTAACTGTAACACCTTATTATAATAAACCAACAGATGATGGTTTAATTGCTCATTTTTCAGCAATAGCGAAAGCAACAGTATTGCCCATTATTCTTTATAATGTTCCGAGTCGAACCTTATGTGATATGAATAATGAAATAGTTATTCGTTTATCGGAACTAAATAATATTGTCGGACTCAAAGATGCCACAGCTGATTTGTCTAGAGTGGCCGTATTAAGAAAAGCCTGTAAATCTGATTTTGCGCTATTAAGTGGTGATGATGCCACTGCGCTTGACTATGTTTTAGCTGGAGGTGATGGCGTTATTTCTGTCACAGCTAATATTGCGCCTAAAGCCGTGAGCGACATTCAGCAGTTACTATCGTTATCTGAAAATAAGTTAAAAAACCAAGAAAAAGCTAAAGCAATAGAAGCAAAAATAGCTAAATTACATCAAGGCTTATTTATTGAACCTAATCCAATTCCTGTTAAATGGGCTATGTATTGGATGAACAAACTAAATAATGCCCAAGTACGTTTACCCTTGTTAAGTTTGTCAAAAAACGCACAGGGTATTTTAGAACAACAATTAAAAAACTGTGGTATAAAACCGTACCCTCAGGAGAGTTAATGAATCGCCGTATTTTCATTTTTTCGCTATTAAGTTTATCTATTTCAGCTTGCTCAAGTAATAATTCTGCTAAACAGGCAAGTGGCGATTTTGATTACATAAAAATAAAAGAAACTGCTCAGTTGGTTATTCCACCGCCACTTGAACAACCTAATTATAAAAATGATTATAAGGTTGCTAGCCCAGAGCAAATTTTTGCGGGGCCTGTAGGTGAAAAAATTGATGTAAGAGCACCCGCTTTAGTATTACCTATTGCCGCTTCTACACGTGTTGAATTAAATTCATCAGCAGCCAAAATATGGTTTGATCAAGTACTTGATGATAAAAATCTCACTGAATTTGTACTCGCAGCGCTAAAAGAAAAAGTTACCAGCGATGGTGTAGACTTTACTGAAGTTGACAGTGATAAACATATTTATCAATCAGGTTGGTATCATAAAAATGAAGAAACTGGCATGTTATTTTGGTCAGATACAGAAACCAAAGAAAGCATGCGTTTTCAATATCAACTTGAAACTAAGCCTCATGGTCGTAGCGTCGCTTTATTGGTTACGTTGATCGACTATAAAAATAAAGAAAATAATACAGAGATAGATCCTATTGATAAGCAAAGAGCTGAAGTTTCTATGCTAAATGATGTGGTTGGTTACGTAGATTATAAATATCGTCAATACCAAAAAGAAAATCATCTAATGCGGGCTACACAAAAAATTGTGTCTATTGGCACAAGTGAGCAAGGCGAACCTGCTTATATTATTGAAATGGAAAAAGATAACGTGTGGGCTAATTTACCACGATTTTTTGAGAAGTATGGTTTTGAAATTTATGATCTCAATGAATCAAAAAATATCTATTACGTAAACTTTGTTAAGCCAGAATCTAGCCTTTGGGACAGTATTTGGGGCGATGCACAACCTGTTATTGAAATAGAAAACAGTAAATACCAGTTTGTATTAAGCACAGATAAAGAGCAGACAGATAAAACAATACTGACCATTTATGACGAGGCTGGTAATGTGTTAAGTAATGAAGTGCTTACTCGAATTTTCGATGTCGTTGAACCTGGTTTATCTTTTAGAAATATTAATTAACCTCAATTAACGTTAAAAAGCCTCACAGGTGTTGTGAGGTTTTTTTTTGCGTTATTTATGTCTGTTATTTATTGCTATGAGTAGCATTCTAAAGTGATGATATAAAAACACTATATCTACTATGATATTACATTACGATTTGTATTTAAGGTTTAAGGTTTAAGGTAAAATTATTTTTTATTCAGTGTGCCAGTTGGCATTGTAGGCATTTTGTTTTGCGTATTATCTTTGTGTGTACGGGGCAGGGTTTCTTTAAGATCATTTAAGCCTTTTTTTCTTAAAGGCTGTTTAGCACTTTTTTGAAAAGTACTTAAATTACCAATAATTATTACAGCGGCAATAACGATCATTGTTATTGCTAACCAATTATTCAATGTGTTTTCCTAGGTTTTGTGGTTTATTAATGTTCATTATATAACGCTTATAAATGTTTGTTAACTGCTTTAAAATGGCGCTTCTGCCACAAATATCGGCTTTTGTTAAAACGCTTTCAAGTAATGTTACCGTTAATTGTTGCTGATATTGCAGTGCTAAAGGGGCGTAAGAAAAGTGCCATGGTTCAATTGCTACGCCTCCTCTGTCAATGTCATAAGGACGAAAAAAACCAAAATATTCAGCATGTTCAGTTAACCATTGTGTTAATTCTGCAAAATACCCTGTTGATTGATATTCCCAAGGCTCGAGTTGTAATGATTTACCTTGGGGTAGTAAGTTGCTGGCGTAAATATCTAAATCAGTACCCCAATGATGTCGACTAGCCCCCGGTAAAGCGCTATATAATAATATAGCTTCAACTTTGTTTTTATCATTAAGTTTACTTAAATCAATCACTTGGTTGTTTTTGTCTTTCACTAAAAGCTGGCGGTTAAATTTTTTATTCCAAATTAATAACTGTCTATCAAAGCTTCTAAAGCCACTGGCAATTTCTAACTCAAACCCCGCTGATTTTGCGGCTTGTTGTAATGCTAACCAAGGCTTTTTTACCTGTTGGTGAATACCAATACCCTTTGTAAGCTCATCAATATGATCTGACTGTTGCCCCGTTAATAATGCGATTGAATTTTTGTGTTTAGTGAGTTCTATACTCATATTAAAGTGATTTAAATTAAAAAGTTGGTGTAAGATAACAATAACAGGTTTCAAGGGCAAAGAAAGTAGCGGCTGTAAAGAAAATTGCTCACTTAAAAGTAATTTTTTAGCTCTCCTTTACGTTAATTTCTTGAATATCAGTTTACGTAAAGGTAAAGTTCTGTCGGTTATTATCGATCGTTATAGTTGACATCATCATCACTAAACGTGAATAACCTGAACTATACTGTAGTGAACTGAGTTATTGCAGGTTTGATATACCTATAAAAAGAGAAAGCTATGAGCACAACTACGTACCAAGAAGGGCAAGTCGTACATAAGCCAACACTTATTGACGGCCATTCTGTAGATATTCCTATTCTTAAAATATTACAACAAGATGGCACCACATATGAGGGAGCTGATTTACCTGATATAGACCAAGCTTTAGCAACTAAAGTTTATAAAACATTGGCTTTTCATCGCGTTCTTGATGAACGTATGGTGGCAGCTCAACGCCAGGGTCGTATTAGTTTTTATATGGCAGCTTTAGGTGAAGAAGCAACCAGCGTGGGTGGCGCAGCGGCGTTAAAAGCACAAGATATGATCATGGCGCAATATCGAGAACAGGGCGCTTTAATGTTCAGAGGCTTTACGCTAGAACAGTTTATGAACCAAATGTTCAGTAATGAAAAAGATTTAGGCAAAGGGCGTCAAATGCCAATTCATTATGGTAGTAATGAATTAAATTATATGACCATCTCTTCACCGTTAGGTACTCAAATTCCTCAAGCCGCGGGTTATGCATACGGACAAAAATTGCAAGGTATTGATGCGGTTACTATTTGCTATTTTGGTGAAGGTGCAGCCTCTGAAGGAGACTTTCATGCTGGCTTAAATATGGCTGCCGTGCACGAAGCTCCGGTTATTTTCTTCTGCCGTAATAATGGTTATGCTATTTCAACGCCATCACAAGAACAATATAAAGGCAATGGTATTGCCTCTCGCGGTGTTGGCTATGGTATTAAAACACTCCGTATTGATGGCAATGATATTTTGGCCGTAATGAAAGCCGTACAGTGGGCAAGAACTTATGCTTTAGCTGAAAAAGCCCCTGTCATTATTGAAGCGATGTCTTATCGTTTAGGTGCGCATTCAACCTCTGATGATCCTTCGGGGTATCGTACTCGAGAAGAAGAAGAGAAGTGGCAAGCCAATGATCCTATTTTGCGTATGAAAAACTGGATGTTATTACAAAATTGGTGGGATGAAGAGCAAGAAAAAGCTCTCTTTGAGCGCTTACGAGAAGATGTTCTTGCCGCCGTAAAAGTGGCCGAAAAAGTAGCCAAACCTGAGCTAAGAGAATTAGTCACCGATGTTTATGATCAAGTTCCTGCGCATTTAGAAGCACAATATCAAGCCTTAAAAGCGCATATTATGCAACACCCAGAAGCCTACCCAGTAACATCAGGGAGATTAAAATAATGGCGCAAATGAATTTATTACAAGCTATTAATAACGCATTAGATATCGCTATGGCTGAAGATGAGCGCACGCTTTGTTTTGGTGAAGATGTTGGCTTTTTTGGTGGCGTATTTAGAGCGACCAGTGGCTTACAAGAAAAGTATGGTAAAGCGCGTTGTTTTAATACACCGTTAACCGAACAGGGTATTATTGGTTTTGCAAATGGCTTAGCGGCACAAGGCTCTCGCCCGATAGCTGAAATACAATTTGCTGATTATATTTTTCCTGCGTTTGATCAAATTGTGAATGAATCAGCTAAGTTTCGCTATCGTAGTGGTAACGAGTTTAATGTGGGTAAATTAACAATACGTACACCTTACGGTGGTGGTATTGCTGGCGGTTTGTATCATAGTCAATCACCTGAAGCTTACTTTACCCACACTCCGGGGTTAAAAATTGTTGTTCCTCGAAACCCTTATCAAGCAAAAGGCTTATTGCTAGCAGCTATTCGCGATGATAACCCTGTTATTTTCTTTGAACCTAAGCGTTTATACAGAGCCTCGATAGGCGAGGTTCCAGAAGAAGATTATCAATTACCTATAGGCAAAGCTGATATTGTGCAAACTGGTAATGATATAACCTTGCTTGCTTGGGGGGCTCAGATGGAAATTATGGAAAAAGCAGCAGCACTTGCAGATGCTCAAGGTATTTCATGTGAAGTGATTGATTTACGTTCTTTGCTGCCTTGGGATATTGAAACTGTGGCCAATTCAGTTGCTAAAACAGGGCGTTTGGTGATTAGTCATGAAGCTCCTATAACAGGTGGTTTTGCAGGTGAAATTGCCGCAACAGTTCAAAAAGAATGCTTTTTGAATTTAGAATCACCCATAGAACGAGTTTGTGGTTTAGATACACCGTATCCTTTAGCACAAGAAAAAGAATATGTAGCTGATCACTTAAAAGTATTTGCTGCAATACAACGCGCCGTTAATTTTTAGGAAAAGCTATGAGTATTGATTTTATTTTACCCGATATTGGCGAAGGCATTGTAGAGTGTGAATTAGTTGAATGGCTGGTAAAAGAGGGCGATCATATCAAAGAAGATCAACCTGTTGCGGATGTAATGACCGATAAAGCTTTAGTGCAAATACCCGCAATGCATTCAGGTGTTGTTGAAAAGCTTTATTATCAAAAAGGTGAAATTGCCAAAGTGCATGCGCCACTTTTTGCGATGACTCCAGACAATGATACTGGTGATAAAAGTACTGACAACACGGCAACTTTATCAACTATAAGTACAACAGAAACAGCTGAAAGTGATCAAGTTGCCTCTACGCATATAGAAGACTTTATTTTACCTGATATTGGTGAAGGTATTGTAGAGTGTGAATTAGTTGAATGGCTGGTAAAAGAGGGCGATATTATTAAGGAAGATCAGCCAGTAGCGGATGTAATGACTGATAAAGCCTTAGTACAAATACCTGCAATGTACTCAGGCAAGGTAGTAAAGCTTTATTATCAAAAAGGTGATATTGCCAAAGTACATGCACCATTATTTGCTATTGAAAAAGTTAATGAAGGTAAAGCCGTCCAAAATACCCCCGTAACAGCAAAAGCTCCTAGTGCTCAAGCTACAACAACTCCTGCGGCGACAGTATCAGCCGTTTCTGCTGTTACCACAGGTAAAAAAGCCTTAGCAAGCCCTGCTGTGCGTCGTATTGCTCGCGAACTTGGGGTAAATATTCATCAAGTACCGGGCAGTGGTAAAAAAGGGCGAGTTTATAAAGAGGATGTATTGGCTTTTGCCAAGGGAGCACCGTCAAATATTCCGAATACTACAGCGCAGGTAGCTGATAATCAAAGCCAAGCAACAGCTAGCACCCGTACCGAACCTATTCGTGGTATTAAAGCTGTTATGGCCAAAGCGATGATGGAGTCGGTTAGTACTATACCTCACTTTACTTACTGTGAAGAAATTGATTTAACTGAATTAATTCAATTACGTACTGAACTCAAAGAAGTTTATGCTAAGCAAGATATAAAATTAACTATGATGCCCTTTTTTATGAAGGCGATGTCGCTTGCATTAAAAGAGTTTCCGTTAATTAATAGCCAAGTTAATGCTGATTGCACTGAATTAACGTATTTTGATGATCATAATATTGGTATGGCGGTAGACTCTAAGGTAGGCTTGCTCGTGCCAAATGTGAAACAAGTACAAACAAAATCTATTCTTGATTTAGCAAAAGATATTACTCGTTTAACCAATGATGCCCGTGATGGTAGAGTGGCTACAGCCGACTTAAAAGGCGGTACTATTACTATTTCTAATATTGGTGCTTTAGGGGGAACCGTTGCAACACCAATTATCAACAAACCTGAAGCTGCCATTGTTGCCTTAGGTAAAGTGCAAAAGCTACCACACTTTAATGAGCAAGGTGAAGTGGAAGCACGTAGTATTATGCAAGTAAGTTGGTCTGGAGATCACCGTATTATTGATGGTGGCACTATTGCGCGTTTCTGTAATTTATGGAAATCATTTCTTGAAAAACCAAGTAATATGCTTGTGCATATGAGTTAATGATAATATTTATTTTTATGGTTAAAACGGTAAGTTAATCGCTTACCGTTTTTTTATACCTTAACATTATCAATTACTTGATATTTGCCGTTAGGAATATTGTCGAGAGTCCATTTGCCAATGCTGTAGCGAATTAATCGTAAAGTTGGGAAACCAATATGGGCAGTCATTCGCCTCACTTGGCGGTTTTTACCTTCGTGTATTGTTATGCTTAACCAAGAGGTAGGAATATTGGCTCGCTGACGAATAGGAGAGTTTCTAGGCCAAAGAGGCTCTTTACCAAGCATAGGTTCAGTTATTTTTTTTACCTTTGCAGGTAATGTTAAGCCATCTTTTAGTTGCACGCCTTGACGCAATTTAGCTAAATCTTGCTCTGTTGGCTCACCTTCAACTTGTACCCAATAGGTTTTAGCCGTTTTATGTTTAGGATCGGCTAATTTATGTTGTAACTTTCCATTATTGGTAAGTAATAAAAGACCTTCGCTGTCTTTATCTAACCGACCTGCAGCATAAACTGCTTTGATCGGAATAAAATCTTTTAATGTTTTTCGGTTATTATCATCAGTAAATTGACACAACACATCAAAAGGCTTATTAAAAAGTACAACTTTAGTCTTAATGTTATCTGGTCGTACCTTTTTGTTTTTATAGGCTTTACCTGCCTTTGATTGAGACTTTATCAAGCCTTTAGCCTTGTTTTGTGTTAGTGTCACGAAATATTGCCTTAAATGTCGGGGTGAAGAAAGTTTTCAGCTATTTTAAAGCAAGTCTAATTCCGATAAAATGCGCGCGATAAAAAATTTTAGCTAACAGGCCAAAGTAAAGAGTTTAGGAAATTTCATGACCACTGATAAATCAAAAATTATATATACCATAACCGATGAAGCACCTGCATTAGCAACGCATTCATTATTACCTATTATTAAAGCATTTACGGCATCATCAGGCGTAGCTATTGAAACACGTGATATTTCATTAGCGGGTCGTATTATTGCCAATTTTCCTAAATATTTAACACCAGAGCAGCGTATTAGTGATGACTTAGCTGAATTAGGTGAGTTAGTAAAACAGCCTGAAGCTAATATTATTAAATTGCCGAACATTAGTGCTTCAGTACCTCAGTTACAAGCCGCGATTAAAGAATTACAAGAAAAAGGCTATCAACTTCCTAATTACCCTGAAGAGCCGCAAAATGAAGCGGAAAAGTCAATCAAATATACTTACGACAAAATCAAAGGCAGTGCGGTAAACCCTGTTTTACGTGAAGGTAACTCTGATCGTCGAGCTCCAACATCAGTGAAAGCTTATGCACGTAAAAACCCACACTCAATGGGTGAATGGCATAGTGATTCTAAATCGCATGTTGCTAGTATGAGCG
This sequence comes from Alteromonadaceae bacterium, assembly GCA_015487235.1. GTDB lineage: Bacteria > Pseudomonadota > Gammaproteobacteria > Enterobacterales > Alteromonadaceae. The sequence continues at coordinate 29,775 of WFQC01000022.1, read as the reverse complement.
GTAACGACTTTTTTGGTAACGAGAAATCAACTACTGTTAATAAAGCGTGTGCTGTCAGCATTGAATTTACCGACGAGCAAGGTCAGCGTAAGGTTTTAAAAGAAAATTTAGCTTTGCTTGATCAAGAAGTGATTGATGCCACAGTACTTAGTAAAGCGGCACTTATTGAGTTTTATGAACAAGAAATGGCCAAAGCCAAAGAAGAAGATGTGTTATTGTCGTTGCATTTAAAAGCAACCATGATGAAAGTATCTGATCCTATTATTTTTGGTCATGCAGTAAAAGTTTATTATAAAGATGTTTTTAGCAAACATGCTGATATTTTCGAGCAATTAGGGGTTGATGCTAATAATGGTATTGGCGATGTGCATGCTAAAATTAAACGCTTACCTGAAGCTAAAAGAGCGGAAATTGAAGCCGATATTGCTGCGGTTTATCAAGATCGTCCTGCATTAGCAATGGTTGATTCAGACAAAGGTATTACCAATTTACATGTACCAAGTGACATTATTGTTGATGCCTCAATGCCTGCGGCAATTCGCTCTTCGGGTAAAATGTGGGGGCCTGATGGGCAATTAAAAGACACTAAAGCAATGATCCCTGATCGCAGTTATGCGGGTGTTTATCAAACAGTTATTGATAATTGTAAAAAGTATGGTGCTTTTGACCCAACCACAATGGGTAGTGTGCCCAATGTAGGTTTAATGGCGCAAAAAGCAGAAGAATATGGTTCGCATGACAAAACATTTACAATGCCTGCCGCAGGAACAGTGCGCGTGGTCGCCGACAACGGTGATATTTTACTTGAGCACCAAGTTGCTGAAGGTGATATTTGGCGCATGTGCCAAGCAAAAGATGCTCCAATTCAAGACTGGGTTAAATTAGCCGTAAATCGTGCTAGGGCGACTAATTCACCCGCTATTTTTTGGTTAGATGAAAATCGAGCTCATGACAGAGAATTAATCAAAAAAGTGACTCAATACCTTCAAGATCATAATACTGAAGGTTTAGATATTCGTATTATGTCTCCTGTTGAAGCAACAGAGTTCTCGTTAGCTCGTATCCGTGAGGGCTTAGATACAATATCTGTTACGGGTAATGTGTTACGCGACTATTTAACCGATTTATTCCCTATTTTAGAATTAGGTACTAGTGCTAAAATGCTTTCTATTGTGCCCTTGATGAATGGTGGTGGTTTATTTGAAACAGGGGCAGGTGGTTCAGCTCCTAAACACGTTCAGCAGTTCGTAAAAGAAAACCACCTACGTTGGGACTCTTTAGGAGAGTTTTTAGCGCTAGCGGCTTCGTTAGAGCACCTAAGTATCGTTAACGACAACTCTAAAGCTAATATTTTAGCTAAAACACTTGATCAAGCGACAGGTAAGTTTTTAGACGAAAATAAATCACCGTCACGAAAAGCCGGTGAATTAGATAATCGAGGTAGTCACTTTTATTTAGCGATGTATTGGGCGCAAGCACTTGCAGAGCAATCAGATGATATTGATTTAAAAAATATTTTCACTAGTGTTGCTGATGCACTCACTAAAAATGAAGTGAAAATTGTTGACGAATTAAATTCAGTACAGGGCCAAGCGGTTGATATTGGCGGTTATTATCAGCCCGAGCATGATAAAGTTTCTTCTGCGATGCGCCCGAGTGCTACATTAAACTCAGTACTCGATTTACTCTTATAAATTAAAACGTAGCAATCGCTATAAAACCTATCAAAACCAGCTAACATCTAGCTGGTTTTTTTATGACTATTTTTAATGACTTCATTAACCTAAATTTGATGTCGTAAATCAAATTTTACTGTGCATTATAAATAATTTAAATAATGACTATACTTATTTGGTGATTAGAGTCTTTATGAATTTTGTTTTAGCTTATCAAAGAGAAACTTAGTAATAAGCCCAAACTGACATCAGGAGAATGCCATGTCGAACAATGTTGTTATTCCGCAAAATGGACAAAAAATATCGGTAGAAAAGGGTAAATTAATTGTACCTAACAACCCTGTCATTCCTTATATTGAAGGTGATGGTATTGGTATTGATGTTACGCCAGTTATGATCCATGTTGTCAATGCTGCGGTAAATAAAGCTTATCGTGGCGAGCGTGAAATCGCATGGATGGAGTTATATGCAGGCGAAAAAGCGACCCAAATTTATGACTCTGAAACGTGGTTACCTGATGAAACAATCGCCTTATTTAAAGAATATAAAGTGGGCATAAAAGGGCCGCTAACAACCCCTGTTGGTGGAGGTATTCGTTCTTTGAATGTCGCATTAAGACAAATATTAGACTTATATGTTTGCCAACGTCCTGTGCAATGGTTTACTGGAGTACCTAGCCCAGTTAAAAACCCTGCAGCCGTTGATATGGTTATTTTTCGAGAGAATTCTGAAGATATTTATGCGGGCGTAGAATATAAAGCAGGTAGTGCTGATGCTGAAAAGGTCTTGAATTTTCTAACAAAAGAAATGGGGGTTACTAAAATTCGTTTTACTGAAAATTGTGGTATAGGTATTAAGCCCGTTTCTAAAGAAGGTACACAACGTTTGGTGAGAAAAGCCATTCAGTATGCAATTGATAATGATCGCAGTTCAGTAACCTTAGTGCACAAAGGTAATATAATGAAATATACCGAAGGAGCATTTAAAGACTGGGGGTATGAATTAGCACGAGAAGAATTTGGTGCAAAATTACTTGATGGTGGCCCTTGGTGTAGCTTTACTAACCCTAAAACGGGTAAAGAAATCGTGATCAAAGATGTTATTGCTGATGCAATGTTACAGCAAATTTTATTACGCCCTGCCGAGTACAGTGTGATTGCTACTTTAAATTTAAATGGTGATTACTTATCAGATGCTTTAGCAGCACAAGTGGGGGGTATAGGTATTGCACCAGGAGCAAATTTAAGTGATGACATTGCTATTTTTGAAGCCACTCATGGTACGGCGCCTAAATATGCAGGTCAAAATAAAGTGAATCCGGGCTCAGTTATTTTGTCGGCAGAAATGATGTTGCGTCATATGGGCTGGTTTGAGGCGGCTGATTTATTGCTTAAAGGTATGTCTGGTGCCATTTCAGCGAAAACAGTAACGTATGATTTTGCTCGTTTAATGGATGATGCAACCTTAGTAACCAGCTCTGAATTTGGTGATTGTATTATTAAACATATGTAGTTAATCAACAGTTATTAAAAAGTGCAACAAAAAAAAGCACGGTAACTGAGTACTGTGCTTTTTTGTTTTATAAGATGAAATTAACAACTAAGGTTACGAGATCAGGTTACGAGATCACTCTTTTGGCGTTTCTCCCTCTGGGGTTATGCTCGCTGCATGATGTCCCTTAGGTCCCTCATTTAGCTCATAAATGACATCTTGACCTGCTTTTAGCGTACGATATCCTTCCATTTGAATTGTTGAATAGTGAGCAAAAATATCTTCGCCCCCATCATCAGGTCGAATAAAGCCAAACCCTTTTGCATTGTTAAACCATTTAACTGTACCGTGAGCCATACATCTACTTCCTTCTAAATTCGTCGGTAATTAGTTATGCTTCCCCCAGAAAGCAAAATCTACAAAGTAGGCGGACAAAAAATAACCGCCTTATAGAATCGTAGATAAATTTTAGAATTAGTCAAGCTAATATCGAAGAAATTTTACTTTTTTATTGCAAAAAAACTAGCATATTTTTATTTGTAAGGGCTATTATTGAAGTATGAGTAATTTGAATGAACAACACGACACTCAACATCTAGTTGATGATGCGCTCAAAGATGAAATAAAAGAGCCAGCTAAGTATCACGTATTATTACTCAACGACGACTATACACCGATGGATTTTGTTATCGAAGTATTGACGCGTTTTTTTAATATGGATTCAGATAAGGCTACGGATGTTATGTTAACAGTACATTACAAGGGGAAAGCTCTTTGTGGCACATATAGTGCAGAAATAGCAGAAACAAAAGTCGATCAAGTTAGTCGCTTTGCCTTTGAGCATCAACACCCATTAAAGTGTGTGATGGAAAAAGCGTAAAGTCGCAGGGTTAATAGTGGAGTACCTATGCTAAACAAAGATTTAGAAATATCGTTAAATATGGCTTTTCGTCAGGCTAAAGATTCTCGTCACGAATTTATGACGGTTGAGCACTTGTTGTTGGCATTGTTAGACAACCCCTCAGCGATGCAGGCTTTATTAGCATGTGGTGCCAATCTGAATAAGTTACGAACAGAACTACATGAATTTATAGGAGAAACAACGCCGGTTATTCCCATTGGTGAAGATGAACGTGAAACACAACCGACTTTAGGTTTTCAGCGTGTATTACAACGAGCCGTATTTCATGTGCAGTCTTCGGGCAAATCGGAAGTAAATGGTGCTAATGTTTTAGTGGCTATTTTTAGTGAACAAGAATCTCAAGCGGCTTATTTTCTTAAAAAATCAGATATTTCGCGCTTAGATATTGTGAATTATATTTCTCATGGTATTGCCAAAATAGAAGAAAATGAAAATAGCAATAACGATGAAAGCGCCACACAAAATACTGAAGAACCTCGAACCTTAGAAAATTTTGCTCAAAATCTTAATAAAGAGGCAATTAAAGGCAATATTGATCCGTTAATTGGGCGCGATAGTGAACTTGAACGAACATTACAAGTGCTAACACGTCGCCGTAAAAATAATCCTCTTTTTGTTGGAGAAGCAGGCGTTGGTAAAACCGCCATTGCAGAAGGGCTTGCTAACTTAATTGTGAATGAACAAGTACCTGAGTTTTTATCAGGTGCAACAATTTATTCGCTTGATCTCGGTGCATTGCTTGCGGGAACCAAATATCGAGGTGACTTTGAAAAACGCTTTAAAGCGTTGTTAAAAGACATTCAAGAAGAAGATAAAGCTATCTTGTTTATTGATGAGATACATACCATTATTGGGGCGGGAGCTGCCTCTGGTGGTATGATGGATGCCTCTAACTTAATTAAACCATTACTGTCTGCAGGTAAATTACGCTGTATTGGTTCAACGACCTATCAAGAATATCAAAGTATTTTTGAAAAAGATCGCGCATTAGCAAGGCGTTTCCAAAAAATTGATATTGCCGAGCCTAGTGTTGACGATACCACAAAAATACTGCAAGGCTTAAAAGAAAAGTACGAAGCACATCACGGCATTCGTTACACTAATAAAGCACTGCGTGCAGCAGCACAATTGTCAGCAAAATATATTAATGAACGCTTTTTACCTGATAAAGCGATAGACGTGATTGATGAAGCGGGGGCTAAACAGCAGCTTGTAGCAGCGTCTAAGCGTAAAAAAGTGATTAACAACAATGATATTGAATCTATTGTTGCCAAAATGGCGCGTATTCCTGAAAAATCAGTGAGTGCTTCAGAAAAAGATAGCTTGAAAAATATTGATCGTAATTTGAAATTAGTTGTTTTTGGTCAAGATCAAGCGATTGAAGGTTTATCATCAGTGATCAAATTATCACGGGCTGGTTTAGGTAATGAACACAAACCTGTGGGTTCGTTTTTATTTGCAGGGCCAACGGGGGTTGGTAAAACAGAAGTAACGCAGCAATTAGCGAAACAGCTAGGCGTTGAACTGCTACGTTATGATATGTCTGAATACATGGAAAAACATGCAGTCAGTCGCTTAATCGGTGCTCCACCAGGTTATGTGGGGTATGAGCAGGGTGGCTTATTGACCGACGCTGTATTAAAACATCCTCATGCTGTGGTACTACTTGATGAAATAGAAAAAGCGCATCCCGATGTATTTAATATTCTATTGCAGGTTATGGATCACGGTACCCTAACAGATAACAATGGCCGCAAAGCTGATTTTAGAAATATTATTTTGGTGTTAACCACTAACGCAGGTGTTCACGAAACGACTCGTCAGTCGATTGGTTTTAAACAGCAAGATCATAGCTTTGATGCCATGACAGAAATTAATAAAACCTTCTCGCCAGAGTTTCGTAATCGCTTAGACAGTATTGTTTGGTTCAATCATTTATCTGATGAAGTGATCCAACAAGTTGTTGATAAATTTATTGTTGAATTACAAGCACAGCTTGATGATAAAGGTGTTTCGTTAGAGCTTACTAATGATGCACGTAAATGGTTAGCAAAACATGGCTACGATAAAGCAATGGGTGCAAGACCAATGGCAAGACTGATCCAAGAAGAACTGAAAAAGCCCTTAGCTAATGAATTGCTCTTTGGTGAATTAGTACAAGGAGGCATTGCGCGGGTAAGTGTTGCTAAAGATAAATTAGTGTTGAAATTTGAAAACAAAAAAGAGTTAGTTGAGCACTGATCACAAGAGGTGTTGCACGATTAGTCTTAGCATAATTATAGAGGGTTATACCAATTTGATTAAATTTCTTCACAACTCAGAGCAAGCTCCCGAAGGGCGAGTTTAAAAGGTTTATATGCTGCGTTATTGATTTTGACAAGGGAACAACCATTCTCTTCAATCAATGCCTTGCCTCTAAGCCTTTTGATTCTCGCTGAGTGGGAAAGAACTTAATCAACTTGGTATTAAATATAAAACCCAGCTATATAAAGATGAAAAAGCAAAGATGAAAAAAGCCTTACTTGATAAATTGAGTAAGGCTTTTTTGTGTGCTTACAACTTGTTGGCTAGTTCCTAACAAGTTTGCACTATAGTTCTGTAACAGAAGAGTATTATCTTGCGCGGAAAATTATACGACCTTTTGATAAATCATAAGGCGTTAATTCTACGGTTACTTTGTCACCAGTTAAGATACGAATGTAGTTTTTACGCATTTTGCCAGAAATATGAGCGGTAACAACGTGACCGTTTTCTAATTCAACACGGAACATAGTATTTGGTAACGTCTCTAAAACCGTACCTTGCATTTCAATATTTTCTTCTTTCGCCATTGGGCGCACGACCTCTATATAGTTTTGTGTTTACAATTTGTAACGTTGTTTTGCATTATTGCAACGACGCTAAATTGATTGGAATAAAAAATCTGCGCAGATCATGCCCAAATCATCGACTAAAGTAAAGCCTGATCCGCTATTTATTTACTAATTGCCAATTATTCTCTTGGAATATTTCATAGGGAAAATAGCGATTTTTATAATTCATCTTTTGGCATTCATCAATTTGATAGCCTAAGTATAGGTAACGCTTACCTAATTGTTGGCTTAATTTCAATTGTGCTAAAATAGAAAAAACGCCTAAAGCTGATTTTTTATAATCAGGGTGATAAAAAGTATAAACGGCAGAAAGCGCATTGGGTAATTCATCGGTAACAGCAACAGAAATTAATTTATTTTCATGCCAAATTTCTAAAAAAAGCTGCTTTGCTAAAGTATAGTCACTAAGTAAAAAAGATTGAAATTGTGCTTTTGTGGCAGGATACATTGCCCCATCACAATGAATGGTATTGATATAGTTCTCGTACAAAGAATAGTAGTTTGTAGCTACTTGAGTTGCTATTTGGGTGCTAAAGTGATTGTTTTTTTTCAACACTCTTTGTTGACTTTTAGAGGGTTTAAACTGTTCAACTAAAACCCGTAAAGAACGACAAGCATAGCAATTAAGGCAATGAGGACGATAAATTTGATCTCCACCTCGGCGAAAGCCCTGTGACATTAAAAAAGCATAACCATCGGGGGATTGTAAATTTTTATCTACAGCCACCAACAATCGCTCCTGCTTGTCAGCAAGGTAACTACAAGGGAATTCTGAGGTTAAACCAAATTGATAATTCATTTTTACATCAAAAAGAAAAAGTTAATGTTTGTGGTTGCCAAAAATTATCTGGCAAGGTAATAGTTAATGCGTTATTTTTTAAATGAATAAATTCACTACGAGTTATTTCACAACAGCCCATACTGGCTAAAAAGTCATTATTAAGCTGACAATCAATAAAGCTAATACCTGCGCTTTGTAAATGTTTAGCTAAAAAAACTAAGGCCACTTTAGAAGCATTACTTTGTATATAGAACATTGACTCGCCTGAAAAAAAACCATTATTTGCTACACCATATAACCCCCCGACAAGCGTTTTTTCATGCCATACTTCAATTGAGTGCGCAACACCGGCTTGATGAAGCTTTTTATAAGCTTGTTGCATACTGGGTAAAATCCATGTGCCTTCTTTACGAAAAGGTGCATCGCTACAATAATCAATAACCTGATCAAAGGCTTGATTAATGGTAACAGTGAAGGGCATTTTTTTTAGAAATTTTTTCAGCGTTTTATTAAGGTGTAAATGCTTAATTTCAATAATCGCGCGTGGATTAGGAGACCACCATAAAATAGGATCACCTTCATTAAACCAAGGGAAAATACCTTGCTGATAGGCGGCAATGAGTCGAGTAGTTGATAAATCGCCACCTATTGCAAGTAAACCGTTAGGCTCATCTAAGGCGTGCTCTACATTAGGAAAAGCCAGTGTGTTTTCTGATAATTGATACAGCATCTGGCTTTTTACTTAATTAATCATTAAGTGCATCAAGATAACGTTCAGCATCAAGGGCAGCCATACAACCCGCCCCAGCAGAGGTGATCGCTTGACGATAAATATGATCAGCAACATCACCAGCGGCAAATATTCCTTCAACACTGGTTTGCGTTGCATTGCCTTCTGTACCGCTTTGAATTTTTAAATAACCATTATTCATGTCAAGTTGGCCTGCAAAAATATCGGTATTAGGTTTATGACCAATGGCAATAAATACACCATTAACGCTAATTTCTTCGGTTGCTTCAGAGTGGCTATCTTTTAAGCGTAAGCCTGTAACGCCCATATTATCGCCTAATACTTCATCTAAATTACGGTTAAGGTGTAAAATAATATTACCGTTTTTTACTTTCTCCATTAAACGAGCGGTCAGTATTTTTTCACTACGGAAAGTGTCACGACGATGAATTAAATGTACTTCTGATGCGATATTAGATAAATACAATGCTTCTTCAACAGCCGTATTACCACCACCTACTACCGCGACTTTTTGGTTTTTATAGAAAAAACCATCGCATGTTGCACAGGCTGAAACACCACGCCCCATAAAGGCTTCTTCAGAAGGTAACCCTAAATATTGTGCTGATGCACCTGTGGCAATAATTAATGCATCACAAGTATATTCGCCACTATCGCCTTTTAATTTAAAAGGACGGTTACTAAAATCAACTTCATTGATATGATCAAAAATAATTTCGGTATTAAATTTTTCAGCATGCTTTTGCATACGTTCCATTAAGGCTGGACCCGTTAAATCATCAGCATCACCAGGCCAATTTTCAACTTCTGTGGTTGTGGTGAGTTGACCACCTTGCTGCATGCCTGTGATCATTACAGGTTTTAAATTAGCACGAGCTGCATAAACTGCCGCAGTATAACCCGCAGGGCCAGAGCCTAAAATTAGTAGTGGGCAATGTCTAGCATCACTCATATTTTTCTCCAAAATTTTTAATTATCGTATCATGTTGTTTCTATCTTGGGATTCTAAGTAAATAACTCAAGGAATAAAATAAATTTTTTGCACAAAAAAAAGCGCACCTTAAACAAAGTGCGCTTTTTATTTTACGGTTTTGCTGGTTAATTGAACAATTAAGCTAAAGCTTGCTCAGGGGGAACGTATTCAAAACCTAAATTTTCAGCAACGCTTTGGCAAGTTATTTTGCCGTCAATTACATTCAAACCATTCAATAAATGTTGATCATCAAGCAAAGCTTGTTTATAGCCTTTGTTAGCTAATTGAATAATATAAGGCAAGGTTGCATTGTTTAACGCAAAAGTTGAAGTACGAGGTACAGCACCAGGCATATTGGCAACACAGTAATGTACAACGTCGTCAACAATAAACGTAGGCTCAGCGTGCGTGGTTGCATGAGAGGTTTCAATACAACCACCTTGGTCTATGGCTACATCAACAATTGCCGCACCTGCTTTCATGTTTTTAATATGTTCTTTGGTCACTAATTTAGGCGCAGCAGCACCCGGAATTAATACACCGCCAATCACTAAATCAGCTTCTAAGACATGTTTTTCAAGTGCATCGGCTGTTGAGTATATAGCTTTGATTTTATTGCCATATAAATCATCTAAACGGCGTAATACATTGATATTACGGTCAAGTACTACAACGTTTGCGCCCATACCTACCGCCATTTTCGCAGCATTATTACCCACCATACCGCCACCAATAATGACCACTTTAGCTGGTTCTACGCCAGGCACACCACCTAATAACATGCCACGACCTGCATTGGATTTTTCTAAAGCTTGTGCGCCCGCTTGAATCGACATGCGACCAGCAACTTCAGACATAGGTGCTAGTAAGGGTAAACCACCAAAATTATCAGTAACTGTTTCGTAAGCAATACATACGGCTTTACTTTTAATTAAATCTTCTGTTTGTGGTAAATCGGGAGCCAAGTGTAAGTATGTGAACAGAATTTGCCCTTCGCGTAACATCGCGCGCTCAATCGCTTGTGGTTCTTTTACTTTTACAATCATGTCTGCTTGAGCAAATATTTCACTTGCTGTTGGTAATATTTTTGCGCCAACCTGACTATAATCATCATCACTAAAACCAATACCGCAACCTGCATTCGTTTCAACAATGACTTGATGACCGTGATTGATTAATTCACGAACACTCGCAGGTACCATACCAACACGGTATTCGTGGTTTTTTATTTCTTTGGGTACACCAATAATCATAAGTAAACTCCTCGATAAATATTTTTGGCTAGTATATTGATGTTTTTTTAAAATTACCTGTCGAATTTACGTGTTTTGCGATATATTGTTCTTAAAATTTACTAATATATAGAGAATAATATTTTGGCTTTGTCTTCAAATAGAAAATTAGATCGTATTGATCGTAATATTTTAGCTGAATTACAAAAAAATGGGCGAATAGCCAATGTAGAATTAGCTAAACGGGTAGGTTTAAGCCCAACACCTTGTTTAGAAAGAGTTAAAAGGCTTGAAAATGATAATTATATAACGGGCTATTGCGCTATTTTAAACCCTGAAAAGCTTGATGCAGCCTTACTGGTTATTGTTGAAATCACATTAACAAAAACCAGCCCTGATGTTTTTAATGATTTCTCTAAAGCAGTACACGAATTAGATGTTATTCAAGAATGCCATCTTGTTTCGGGAGATTTTGATTTCTTATTAAAAACTCGGGTAGCTGATATGGCCGCTTATCGTAATTTATTAGGAGACACTCTGTTACGTTTGCCAGCCGTAAGTGAAAGTAGAACTTATGTAGTTATGGAAGAGGTTAAATCAAGTAATTATTTACCGATTAAGTATTAATATTTAATCAGTAAATCTATTTAGTTGTTTTTAAATGAATAGAAAGATTTTATCTAGTAACAATCTTTGATATTTTATAGGAAATAATAATGTTTAATTTGAGTAGTGCTTTTGTCTTCTGAATCTATTGTAGAATCAACTAAATTAAATGGTATACAACGCTTACTTGAAGCAGGGTTACTGTTTTCTTGTCTTTTTGCGTTGTATTTAGTGCTGGCTTTATTTAGTTTCGATCCCGCTGATCCCGGTTGGTCACAAACGGGCTTTCAAGCACCTATTCGTAATTTAGGTGGCGCTGTAGGCGCGTATTTGGCTGACTTACTACTGAATTTATTTGGTTTAATTGCCTATAGCATTCCCTTTGCGCTTGCGCTTACTGGTTTACTACTTTTTCGTCAATACCATTATTTAATCGAGCTGGATTATTTAACCTTAGGTTTAAAAATTATTGGTTTTATCATGTTGTATATTGGCATACTACCACTAGCAAGTATGAATGGTGACGACATTTTTTATTTTTCAGCTGGTGGTATTGTTGGCGATATTATTTCTTCAAGTTTTTTGCCTTATTTATCTTTTGTCGGTACAACCTTATTATTTTTAACCTTTGTATTAGCGGGTTTTGTGCTCTTAACCGGTATTTCTCTTGTTACTATTGTTGATGCAATCGGCAAATATACCATTGCCTTTTTCCAAGGATTATTAACCTTACCTAGTTTTATTCGCGATAAATTTGGCAGTGCTGCATCTGAGAAATCTTTATTAGATGATGAACCTCTTGATGTTAAGGTTGAAGCAAAAACTGAAACGAGTGCTCAACCTGAAGTAGAGCAGGCTTTTGTCCATGTTAATTTAGCCAATTTAGAAAATGATAATGAGGAAGACTCTCATGATGAGACGAAAATAGAACCTTTTGTTGCTATTGATGAATTAATGGATGAACCGCTTAAAATCAATGTTCAAGAGCAAGTGAGTGATGAAGAAATTGCAGCAGCATTTGAAAATGTAGAAAAAATTACTGTTGCCGATGACATACCCGAGCCGTTATCGCAAGCTAATACGACTTCAAATTTAGCGCATCAAGAGGCAAGTGTTTTTGAAAAATATCAAGGTATGCCGTCAATAGAATTGCTTGATCGTGCCGATAAAGCAACAAATCCTGTAACACCAGAAGAGCTAGAACAAGTTAGCCGTTTAGTTGAAGCTAAATTGCTTGATTTTGGCGTGCAAGCACAAGTGGTTGATGTTTTCCCAGGCCCTGTTATTACTCGTTTTGAATTAGATTTAGCACCCGGTGTAAAAGTCAGTAAAATTTCTAATTTATCGAAAGATTTGGCACGAGCGTTATCAGCCATTAGTGTACGGGTAGTTGAAGTGATCCCCGGTAAATCAGTTATTGGTTTAGAATTACCGAATAAACACCGTGAAATAGTCCGTTTAAGTGAAGTTATTTCATGCCCTGATTTTACGAATTCAACCTCGCCATTAACCATGGTACTCGGAAAAGATATTGCGGGTGAACCTATAGTGGTTGATCTTGCTAAAATGCCGCATTTACTTGTAGCAGGTACTACAGGTTCAGGTAAATCTGTGGGTGTAAATACCATGATTGTTAGCTTGTTGTATAAATCAACGCCTGAAGATGTTCGTTTGATCATGATCGACCCTAAAATGCTTGAGCTTTCTGTTTATGAGGGCATTCCGCATTTGTTAGCTGAAGTGGTTACCGATATGAAAGAAGCGGCTAATGCGTTGCGTTGGTGTGTCGGTGAAATGGAACGGCGTTACAAATTAATGTCAGCTTTAGGCGTTCGTAACTTAAAGGGCTATAACAAAAAAGTTATGGCTGCAATTGAAGCAGGAGAGCCACTCGTTGATCCTCTTTGGCATCCAACTGACAGTATGGATCAAACTCCACCTTTGTTAGAAAAGCTACCAAGTATTGTCGTCATTGTTGATGAATTTGCTGATATGATGATGATAGTGGGTAAGAAAGTTGAAGAATTAATTGCTCGTATAGCGCAAAAAGCAAGGGCTGCTGGTATTCACCTTATTTTAGCAACACAAAGGCCTTCAGTCGATGTTATAACGGGGTTAATTAAAGCAAATATTCCTACACGTATGGCGTTTCAGGTTTCATCGCGTATAGACTCTCGAACTATTTTAGATCAACAAGGCGCAGAGCAATTATTAGGGCAAGGTGATATGCTTTATTTACCACCAGGTACTGCAGTGCCTACGCGTGTGCATGGGGCATTTATTGATGATCATGAAGTACATGCTGTGGTAAATGATTGGAAACAGCGTGGTGAACCTAACTACCTTGATGAAATACTATCAGGCGAAAGTAGTGATGATATTTTATTACCAGGAGAACAAGCGGAAGGAGAGGCCAGCGATCTAGATCCACTTTACGATGAGGCGCTGGCTTTTGTTACCGAAACGCGGCGGGTGTCTATTTCCAGTATTCAACGTAAATTTAGAATAGGCTATAACCGTGCAGCGCGCATTGTTGAAGATATGGAAAGTCAGGGTGTGGTAAGCACACCGGGGCATAATGGCGCACGTGAAGTATTAGCTCCGCCACCGGTTAAAGCGTAACTTTTTATTAATTAGCGTAAGGTTATTAATTTTTTATGAAGTATTTTTTTATTAGCGTTGGGCTTTTCGTGATGACATTGAGTGCTAACAGTCAAGCTAATGATATCACTACTGTTAACGATAAAGTTAACGCACAAGCTACTCAAGTGTTATCAAGTGCTAAAAAAGCACTAATGCACAAACTCGCCAATTTATCGGCATTTAAAGCAGACTTTCAACAAAGCGTTTTTGCAGAAGAAGGGCAGTTATTACAGCAAAATCAAGGAATGCTTGCCGTGAGTAAGCCTAATTTATTGTATTGGCACGTAACAACGCCTGATGAATCGTTAATTGTTTCAGATGGCAATACTTTGTGGTTTTATGACCCCTTTATTGAGCAAGTAACACTGTATGCTATTGACAATGCTATTAATAATACGCCTGTTTTATTATTGGTAAGCCCAGATCTAGTGATATGGCAAGCCTATCAAGTACAGCAATTAGCTAAAAATCGCTTTATGATCACAAGTAAAGATGAAAATAGTCAGGTGAAGTCACTGGAGTTAATTTTTGCTGACAAGGCATTAACTGACTTTGTTATTATTGATGCAACTGGGCAAATTAGTCGTATAAAGTTATTAAATAATAAGCCATTAGATAACAATGATAAGGCTTTGTTTCATTTTACCCCTTCAGCGGGTGTTGAAATTGATGATCAACGCTAATGAATAAAGATAAGCTTACCGCTGCGCTTGATTTAGACTTTGTTGATCATGCTCAGCCTGAAAACCATATAGCAGCATCAACATATCAACCCTTAGCAGCAAAATTAAGGCCGCAATCGTTAGCGGATTATGTTGGCCAAGAACATCTTCTTGGTGATAATATGCCGTTGCGCATTGCGATTGAACAAGGACGCTGTCACTCTCTTATTTTTTGGGGGCCGCCCGGCACGGGTAAAACGACGCTGGCTGAAATTATTGCTCAACATGCAAATGCTGAAATAGAACGTATTTCAGCCGTTACTTCGGGCATAAAAGAAATTCGTCAAGCTATTGAAAATGCTAAACAATGCATACAAACACAACAAAAACGTACGCTGTTATTTGTTGATGAAGTACACCGTTTTAATAAAAGCCAACAAGATGCTTTTTTACCGCATATTGAAGACGGCACTATTATTTTTGTTGGTGCTACCACAGAAAATCCTGCTTTTGAATTAAACCAAGCAATCTTATCAAGAGCACGTATTTATCACTTAAAAGCCTTGTCAGCAAAGCACCTACAGCAGGTGTTATCTCGCGCCGTCGCATGCCTACAACAAACAGAAACTTTGACGATTGTATTTGAGCCTTTAGCTGAAAAGGCGCTTATTGCCAGTGCTAGTGGTGACGCCAGACGTTTACTTAATATGTTAGAGCAGTGTATTGCATTACATGAATTGAGTGAAAATAAACACCAAAAGGGAGAAATTACTATCAGTGTTGAGCAAGTTCAGCAGGTAGCTGGTAGTAAAACGCCGTTATATAATAAAGGTGGTGATGCATTTTATGATTTGATCAGTGCTTTTCATAAATCGGTTCGAGGTTCTGACGCCGATGCTGCTTTATATTGGTATGCACGTATATTAACTGGTGGTGGTGATCCGCTTTATGTCGCAAGGCGTTTATTGGCTATTGCTAGTGAAGATATTGGCAATGCAGACCCGCGCGCTTTACAATTAGCCCTTAATGCATGGGACACTTTTATTCGTGTAGGGCCAGCAGAAGGCGAACGCGCAATTGCTCAAGCAACTGTTTATATGGCATTAGCGCCTAAAAGTAATGCGGTATATCAAGCATTTAATCAAGCAAAAGCGTTAGCAAAAGCTACCGCTGATTTAGATGTTCCAGCACATTTAAAAAATGCTACAACTAGCATCACTAAGGCATTAGGGCATGGCCAAGAATATCGCTATGCACATAATGAAGAACATGCCTTTGCTGCGGGAGAATGCTATTTTCCCGAAGCGCTTATGCAAGGTGAACAAGCAGAGGCAACCCGCTTATATCAACCGAGCGAGCGAGGTTTAGAGAAAAAGCTCAAAGACAAACAACAATTTTTACAACAACTGAATCAGCAAAGCCATGTTAAACGCTATTAATACTTTATCTCTTTATGCTTTTGTTGCCATTGGTGGTGCTTGTGGAGCAAGCTTACGCTTTTTTATTTCACAAATAGTGTTAAATTGGCTCGGAAAAGGATTCCCTTTTGCTACATTGATCGTTAATATCATCGGCTCATTATCTATGGGGCTACTTTATGGTTTTCTTGAGCAAGGTTCATTAGAGTTAACTGTACATAGAACACTGATAGGTATTGGCTTTTTAGGCGCATTTACAACATTTTCAACATTTTCGTTAGATACACTGTTGTTGATCCAACAAGGCGAATTAATCAAAGCCATGTTAAATGTTTTTTTCAATGTAGTGCTGTGTATTCTAGCAGCTGCATTAGGTATTTATTTAGTAACCAATAAATAAGACAGGTTAAAGCTAAAATTGCCTTGATATTCAATGGCTAAATACCAATTAATTTATACATTATTTTATATTATTGACACTTATTTTTAAAAGATTGAAAAATTATGCTTGATCCAAAATTATTTAGAACAGATATAGAAGCTACTGCTACAGCATTAGCAAAACGAGGCTTTACACTTGATGCTGAAACCTTAAAGACATTAGAAGAAAAGCGTAAAGCGATACAAATTAAAACGCAAGAATTACAAAATCAGCGAAACACACGCTCTAAATCTATTGGTCAAGCTAAAGCACGAGGTGAAGATATTCAGCCACTTTTAGCCGAAGTTAATGAGCTTGGTAAAGCCCTTGATAAAGCGAAAGAAGAGCAAAGTAAAGTGCTCGCTGAAATAGAGACTATTGTTTCAGCTATTCCAAATTTATTAGATGATTCTGTGCCTGAGGGTAAAGATGAACATGACAATATTGAAATTCGTCGTTGGGGTACACCCAAAAGCTTTGACTTTGAGGTTAAAGATCATGTTGATTTAGCCGCGGCTTTAGACAAAGGCTTAGACTTTGAAAGTGGGGCTAAGTTAGCAGGAACGCGCTTTGTGGTTATGCGAGGTAAAATTGCTCGTTTACACCGTGCTATTGCACAATTCATGCTTGATACGCATACCGAAGAGCATGGTTATCAAGAAATGTATGTGCCTTATTTAGTAAACCATGACTCATTATATGGTACAGGGCAATTACCCAAATTTGGTGAAGATTTATTTCATACCGACTTAGCCAGTAAAAAATTCTCATTAATTCCCACGTCAGAAGTTCCCTTAACGAACTTAGCGCGAGATGAAATTTTTGATGAAGCACAATTACCTATTAAGATGACAGCTCACACTCCATGTTTTCGCAGTGAAGCGGGATCTTATGGGCGCGATGTGCGTGGCTTAATTCGTCAACATCAGTTTGATAAAGTTGAAATGGTGCAATTAGTGAAGCCTGAAAACTCTTTCAAAGCACTTGATGAATTAACACGTCATGCTGAAATTATTTTAGAGAAATTAGAACTCCCTTATCGTACCGTGGTGTTATGTAGCGGTGATATTGGCTTTAGTGCCACTAAAACTTTTGATCTTGAAGTATGGCTACCCGCTCAAAATACGTATCGTGAAATTTCATCTTGTTCAAATATGGGTGATTTTCAAGCACGACGTATGCAAGCCCGTTTTCGTAATAACGAAACGAAAAAAACAGAGTTGTTACATACTTTAAATGGCTCTGGCTTAGCGGTTGGTCGCACCTTAGTGGCTATTTTAGAGAATTACCAACAAGCTGATGGTAGTGTTGCTATTCCTAAAGTATTACAACCTTATATGAATGGTTTAACTGTTATTTCAGCTTAAAAATAGAATAAATGTTAATAGCTCTAATGCTGTTTAGGGCTATTTTTTACCGTAATTTCACGAATACTTTTGTGTTTACACAGGTCTGTTATTCTAGCCAGCAAGGTTGATCAGTTAGTTACTCGAGTTGGTATAGGTTAATTATTACTACTTTTAGGAGTTATCTTGTTGCGTAGCCTTATTATTCAAGTGATATTTTTTGTCCTTATTTTTAATATTGCTTCTTGGTTTCGCGAATCAAGCATGTTGGCAAATGATGATAAAATTAGTGGCAATATATACAGCGCGCCGGTGTTAGATGCCTCTGGTAATAGTGATAAAACCTTAACAATTGCTGCGCAGGGCAAAACGACAGTATTATATTTTTTTGCGCCTTGGTGCCAAATTTGTCATTTAAGTATTGGTAATTTACAGGCTTTATATGAAAAAAATAGCAATATAGCTGTTATTGCTATTGCGCTTGATTATAGTGATAAAGCGGAAGTTTTGGCTTTTACCGAACAACATAAATTAACTTTTCCTGTGGTATTAGGCGCTCAGCAGCTTAAATCAGCCTTTAAAATAAAAGCTTATCCTAGCTATTATATTCTTGATAAAGACAATACAGTTATTGGCCGTTCTTTAGGATATTCTACCGAGCTTGGTCTTTATTTAAGAACGCTTTAGCGTGCTAGCTCTTCTGATCTTATTATTGTTTGTGTACACTAGAGCATTCAAATTTTCGTAAACAAAAGTGACGTTATGCAAATTTCTGCCAATTTTGATAGTGGTAACATTGAAGTTATCGATGCTAGCCAACAAAACAATATTCAATTAGCCATAAAAAAAGATAATCAATCTGAATTTTTCCAATGGTTTCATTTTAAATTACATAATACTGCGGGAGGCGAGCATATTTTACATATTCTTAATGCAAGTCAGTCGGCTTATGTTGAGGGCTGGGACAATTACCAAGCCGTTGCCTCTTATGATCGTGAAACTTGGTTTCGAGTGCCTACCGACTATGATGGTGAAAAGTTAACAATTACGTTTACACCCGAATATGATTCTGTTTATTTTGCCTATTTTGCACCTTATAGTTATGAACGTCATCAAGACTTGCTTCATAATGCTCAGCTCAGCATTGATTGCCAACTGCAAGTATTAGGGCAAACACTTGATGGTCGAGATATTAGTATTTTAAAAGTTGGCGAAGCAGGCGAAGGAAAAAAAGTGATTTGGTTAACCGCGCGTCAACACCCTGGTGAAAGTATGGCTGAATGGTTTATGGAAGGCTTTATTGAACGCTTACTTGATGAAGATGATGGTGTAGCGCGTGCTTTATTAAACAATGCCGTTTTTTATCTGGTACCGAATATGAATCCTGATGGTAGTGTGCGTGGGCATTTACGTACTAATGCTATTGGTGTTAACTTAAATCGTGAATGGCAAACACCTTCATTAGAAAAAAGCCCAGAAGTCTATTTAGTCCGTGAAAAAATGCTGGCCACAGGTGTTGATTTATTTCTTGATATTCATGGCGATGAGGCTTTACCGGTAAATTTTGTTGCTGGTAGCGAGGGCATTCCTTCTTATGATCAGCGCTTAGAAAGCTTAGAAAAACAATTTAAAGATATTTTGCTGAAAATAACACCTGAATTTCAAGACAGTAAAGGTTACGATAAAGATGAACCGGGCAAAGCAAATTTAACCGTGGCTTCTTGCTGGGTAGGGGAACAATTTAATTGTTTAAGCTTTACTATTGAAATGCCATTTAAAGACAATGAATTACTGCCTGATCATAGTTTTGGTTGGTCTGATATTCGCAGTAGTTTATTTGGTCGAGATGTACTTACCGCTATTTATCATGTGGTTGATAATTTACGTTAGTTAATAGGTTCATTAGCTTGTTGGGGGTTATGGCTAAAATAATAACCCCATATAATAATAAAAATAAGGAGTTACAGTTTCGTGCAAGAATTCGTTAATTTTCTCAATGGTATTATTTGGAGCCCAGCACTGATTTACCTATGTTTAGGTGCTGGTCTGTTTTTTTCATTACGTACTCGTTTTATGCAAGTACGTCATTTTAGTGAAATGTGGCGCTTGTTAATGTCTGGCAAAAGCTCTGATAAAGGTATTTCATCTTTTCAAGCGTTAGCTGTTTCACTGTCTGGACGCGTGGGTGCAGGTAATATTGCTGGTGTTGCTGCGGCGATAGGGTTTGGAGGCCCAGGTGCTGTTTTTTGGATGTGGGTTGTTGCCTTTTTTGGTGCAGCAACAGCTTATATTGAGTCTACTTTAGGACAAATATATAAAGAAGAACATGAAGGAAACTACCGTGGTGGCCCCGCTTATTATATAGAAAAAGCGATGGGGCAAAAATGGTATGCATGGACATTTGCTATCGCTACAATTATTGCCACTGGTGTGCTACTACCTATGGTGCAATCAAATACTATTGGCTCAGCAATCGAGCAAGCTTTTGGGGCATCAGGTAGTGTTGATACAGCTCTGGGCGTTATTAGTTACGCCAAACTTTATACTGCAACCGGTATTGTAATGTTGTTAGGCTTTATCATTTTTGGTGGTGTTAAACGAATAGCTAATTTTACCCAAGTTGTTGTGCCCTTTATGGCGCTTGCTTATATTATTATTTCTGTCGTTATTATTGGTTTAAATATTAACCGTTTACCTGAAGTATTTATGATGATTATTAGTGACGCTTTTACGCCAATGGCTGGTTTTGGTGCTGCGATTGGTTGGGGCGTAAAACGTGGTGTTTATTCTAATGAAGCAGGGCAAGGTACAGGGCCTCATGCAGCGGCGGCGGCAGAAGTAGAGCACCCAGCACAACAAGGTATGGTGCAAGCCTTTTCTGTTTATATTGATACTTTATTTGTTTGTTCTGCAACAGCATTTATGATCATTATTACCGGTGCATACAATGTACATGGTGCAGGAGATACCTTTATTGTACAAAACATTGCGGCTGATATTGCGGCGAATAGCCCTCTTTATACACAAATAGCTGTTGACAGTGTCTTTTCTGGGGTAGGCAAACCTTTTATTGCCTTAGCATTATTCTTTTTTGCTTTTACCACTATTTTGGCGTACTACTTTATTGCCGAAAATAATATTTATTACATTAAGCGCACCTTAAAAATTCCGGGAGCTGTATTTTTACTGAAAGTTGTGATCATGAGTGCTACTTTTTATGGCACGATAAGAGCGGCTGATATTGCTTGGGGAATGGGTGATATAGGCGTAGGCATTATGGCATGGCTAAATATTATTGGTATTTTGATTATTTTCTTTATGTCTAAACCCGCCTTAAAAGCCTTAAAAGATTATGAACGACAACAACAAGAAGGCGTAGCTAAATATACTTTTGATCCTGTTAAATTAGGTATTAAAAATGCCGATTTATGGGAAGAAAAACTGAAAAATAAAGCATAATAACTTCGCATAAGTGCAAAATCATTACGTGTAAAAAGCTACTTATTTTAATCAAAGTAGGGCGTGTTTATCTTTCGAGTTTGAATTTTGTTCAATCTAAAAGCGTTCTGATCGCGGCGCTTCTTTGTATTAAGGGTTATTTCCTTAAAAGAAGGAGCAACAAGAAGCAGGACGCTTTTCGGTGAACCCGAAGGGCAACGTCTGTTTGTCATTTCTACTACGTTGTCGCCTGCTTGTGTGGAATAACCACACCACACAGACTCCGTCTTGTATAAATACCAAACAAACTGTTGCAAAAACATACTCCAAAGATAAACACGCCCTAAGTAGCTTTATTTTTATAGGACTTATAGCCCATGAATATTGATGTTATTGAGCAGCCCGATCAAAGTTTAATTGATTATTTTGATCAAAAAATTAGTGAATTTAATTGGCAAAATTGGGAAGTAAGTGAACGTAAACACCTTGCGGTACAAATTAAAGATGATCAAGGTGAAGTAATGGCTGGTGCTGTAGCACGTACTTTTGGCAACTGGCTCTTATTAAAAACCTTGTGGGTTGTTGAGCATCAGCGTGGTCAGAATATCGGTCGTCAAATTTTACAGCAAATAGAAAAAGCAGGAAAAGCCCGCGGTTGTAACATATGCTTACTTGATACCCTAAATTTTCAAGCTATGCCGTTTTATAAAAAACAAGGCTACAAGATTGAATGGGTGCAAAAAAATTACCCTAAAACAGGCTGTAAATATTATATGAGTAAGGAACTCTAGTATGAACGCTTCACAGGTTACGGCTTCGGCTAGCTTGAAAATTCTCTGGATGAGCATTTTTTTCGCGGGTTTGATATGGTCAGGTATTAATCCTAAAGATCAATTTACATGGCTTTTAGAAGTTATTCCGGCGATATTAGGCGTTATTTTAATTGTATTTACTTATCGCTCTTTTCCGCTAACCCCTTTGCTTTATAGTTTAATTTTAATTCATAGCCTTATTTTGATGATCGGTGGTCATTATACTTATGCACAAGTACCGTTATTTGACTCCATAAAAGACGTCTTTGCCTTAGAGCGCAACAACTATGATAAGGTTGGGCACTTTTTCCAAGGATTTATGCCTGCAATATTAGCGCGAGAAATACTTATAAGAAAGCAGGTTGTTAATGGTAAGCTATGGTTAAATACATTTGTTATTAGTATTTGCCTTGCCTTTAGTGCTTTTTATGAATTAATTGAATGGTGGGTTGCTTTACTAACCGGTGAAAATGCGGAAGCTTTTCTTGGTACACAAGGTTACATTTGGGATACACAATCTGATATGGCATTAGCCTTAATTGGTGCTATAACTGCACTGGTATTTTTAAGTAAGTATCATGATCAACAATTAATGAGAGGGCGTTGATTTAACACTATATGCTGTTTTGAATATTCAACACACCCTCACATAACTAAGGGGAATAAAATGAAAAAAATAATAATCATAACTTTACTGGTCATTACCCATTTTATCGCTTTTGCTGGTGAAGTCTTTACCGATTTTCCTCAGAACATCAAAGTAGATGAAAAATATGTATTCTATTCACACGGTTATATTGTTGAAGGAGAAAACCCTAAACCTGTGCACCCTCGTTGGGGTGTTTATGATTTTCCAGCAATAAAAGAAAAGTTGGCAGATAAAAGCTATAACTTAGTGGCCTATCATCGCTCTAAAAATATTAAAACCAAAATATTTGTTAAGAAACTGGCTAACGATATTGAAACATTATTAGCGCAAGGGGTGAAGCCTGAAAATATTTATTTACTTGGCTTTTCGCAAGGGGGAGCTATTAGTATCTTAACATCAAGCTTATTAGCTAATGATAAAATTAACCTAATTATTTTGGCTGGTTGCTCAAACTTTATTAAAAACTCACCAAGCATTAAAGTTTATGGGCGGGTTTTATCTATTTATGAAACGTCAGATCGTATAGGCTCTTGCCAGTTTTTAATTGATAGAAGTAAAACGGTTACTGATTTTAAAGAGCTTGCTATTTCTACAGGTAAAGAGCATGGCGCTTTTTATCAACCTATTAATGAATGGGTTGTACCGGTAAAACAGTGGATCAAACAATAAAAAGTGTGGTGAGTGAGCAATATAATTTTGAGGTATGATTTTGAAAAATATTAATAACAATGAAATACAAACCGTGGTTAAAAACAACCTAAAAAAAGGAATGTATTGTGCTGAAACAACTGTGATCGCCATTACTGAAACTCAAGGGGTAGAATCAAAATTACTTACTAAAGCTGCGACTGCTTTTTGTAGTGGTATGTCGGGTACATGTGGTACGTGTGGCGCATTAACTGGCGGTATTATGGGGTTAAGTGCTTTATTAGGGCGAGATGATCCTAATGATTCAGTAGAAGACGCTTATCAGGCAACAACTAGACTAGTACATGAATTTGAGAATGCTTTTGGTAGCAAAAACTGTCATGAACTATTAGGTTGTGACTTAGGCACAAGTGAAGGGCAAACACGCTTTATGAAAGACAAACTACACCAACGTTGTGTTACTTATATTAGTAAGTCAGCTGAAATAGCTAATACTATTTTGACTGACAATAAAAGCCGCTAGTACACGCTAATTACTTTTATTGCTTTATCATTAGCGCCTGTTGACCGTTGAAAATTATGGTTATTTTGAACAATTTTCAACGGTAAAAAGTCGTAGAGCTTTATTATTAATGGCTTGTGCCACGATCATAATGGGTTTTATTATAAACGTTATACTTACCTGAAGGTTTTTTCATTGGCAAACGTTTAATTTCTTTAAGCGTGTTGGCATCATACACAATAAGTGCGCCATCATTATCCCAAATACTTAATAAGACATAATTACCATCTTTAGTAAACTCGACATGAGCAGCTGTCTTTCCCGGTGCTGGCGCAATTGTTTTCACAATTTCTAAAGTGTCTTTTTTGATAATATGCACTTTTTCTTTGTTAGGGCCAAAAAAAACATCAACCCAAGCATACGGTGACTTACTGTGGCTACGCATGAAAAAGCCGGGGCCATCGGTTTTAATTTCTTTGATCACTTGCCAGTTATCCATATCAATAACCGTAACACGACCTTCTTTTATATTAGGTGATGCAAATACCTGTTTACCTTGATATTCCCAAGTTATGCCAGAGCCTAAATGTGGCATACCTGCCATTTCTATTGTGGCAACCTTTTTCTTGGTATCTAGATTGATCACTTGCCCATTTTGACTGTCACGAGAAGCCCCAATAAGGTTGATATAATCAGGATCAAAGAAAAAGTCATCAAGGTAATCTTCAGTGCGAATACGTCGAATAGGAAACTTTTCTTCAACTTTCCAATTTTCTATTTTACCTTCGCCGCTATCTTTACGGTAATCGTGTGCCCAGCCTTTATAAACATCTACACCACCTTGATCATCATAAGGAATTTCCCAAACTTCTTTAACGTCTTTTAAGGCGATAATAAAACTATGGCGCGGAGGGGCATTGTAAACGGCGCTTACGCGCGAGCTTTTACCATTTTGATCTATGGTTTCAACCACTTTAATTGGCTGTAATGTCGCTGTATCTAAAATAACGATATTGTGGGGTAAATAATTACCCACAATGGCATATTTTCCATCACTTGAAACAGCTAAATTACGAGTATTTATGCCTGCTCGTACCTCAACGATGGTTTTCATATTGTAAATATCGTATTTACTGATCCAACCGTCACGTGAAGCAAAGTAAACAAAACGTCCATCGGGTGAATATTTAGGGCCGCCATGTAAGGCAAAACGAGTTTTAAAGCGCGTTATCGGTTCAAAAGTATCGCCATTAAGTAATGTCGCTGAATGATCGCCAAGCTCAACCACAATAAATAAATTCATTGGATCTGCGTTAAACAGTGGTTTATTACCTAATTTAGTTTGATCAAAGTGTTGCACATGGCTTGCTTTTATATCGGTAAGTGTCCATTTAGGAGCGACTTTAGCGGGGCTGTAGATATAGTCAACTAAGGTTTTTATGTCACTTTGACTGAGTTTATCTTTAAAGCTTGGCATTTGGGTTGCCAAGCGGCCATTCTCAATGACTTTAATCGCTTTAGGTTTTCTTAATCGCGATAAATTTTCAGGAAATAATGCTGGCCCCATTGCGCCGAGACGATCTACCCCATGACAAGATTGACAATTATCTTGGTAGAGTTTTTCTGCTTTATGGTGTTGATTATTATTTACTGTTATTGAAGATTGCGCTAAAGCAATGCTGGAAAACAGCGCTGCACATAATGTGCTTACAATAAAGGTATTCTTCATAGTTATGCCTAAGCTTGTTTTATGTTATTCGTCTTCGCATGTTTGTATTCTTTTGCGGATAAAAATCCTGGTGTGCTTAGTTGCTCAGTGGTCAGTTGATCGACCACTTCACCAATAACAATCAAGGTTGGTGGAGTAATATTATGTTGCTTTACTAAGTTACTTAATTGCGCTAACTGCCCTCTAAAGACTTGTTGTTCGGTTTGAGTGCCTTTGCGAATCAATGCGGCGGGTGTTTCAGGCGTGCGACCATGTGCAATAAGTTGTTCGGTAATTTTATCTAAGGTATTTATTCCCATATAAAAAACGACAGTTTGCTGGGTTGACACTAAATTTTGCCATGGCAAATTAAGTTGACCATTATTTTGCATATGACCCGTAATAAAAGTACAACCTTGAGCGACACCTCGATGCGTTAATGGAATGCCTGCATAGCTAGTACAGCCTGAGGCTGCAGTAATACCGGGACAAATATGACAGTTAACACCGTTTTGCAATAAAAATTCTGCTTCTTCACCACCACGACCAAAAATAAAAGGGTCGCCACCTTTTAACCGTAAAACTCGTTTACCTAATTTGGCATGTTCTAACAGTAATTGGTTAATTTTATCTTGTGGTACACAATGCTTAGCTTGTTCTTTGCCAACATAAAACTTTTCAGCATTTTCAGGTAATAGTGCTAATATTTCATCACTGACGAGGCGATCATAAATGGTAATATCTGCTTGTTCGATAAAGCGTAAAGCGCGTAGGGTCAGTAATTCAACGTCACCAGGGCCAGAACCGACTAAAGCAACTTCTCCGGCATTTAATATTGCGCTACTTTTGTTATGACTTAATTTGGGGGGAAATTCGGTAATAGTCATTATAATTCCTAAGTTAATTCAACTATGTCAATAGCTTTATTTTGTTGATCCTTTAGACCTATTTCTTGATCACTTAAGTAGCAGCCAGGATCTTCAGACCAAACATCACCCGTTTGTGCAAAAGCACGGGTACGTGTATTGCCACCACAAATGGCTAAATACTGACATTGACGGCAACGACCTTTTACTGGACGAGGTTTTTGGCGAAAGCCAAGCATTAAGGGATCTTGGGTATTCTGCCAAATATCAGAAAATTTATCGGTTTTAACATTACCAATTGCATGATCCCACCAATAAGTGTCAGGATGAATAGTACCAGTATTGTCAATATTTGCCACATTAACCCCTGAGGCATTTCCACCCCAATTGATTAAGCTTTGTTTTAGTTTGGCGACGCGTTTAGGGAATTTATCAGCAAATTTTTGCTGAGCCCATTGCAGTAAAAAAGCACCATCGGCATCATTATTCCCTGTTACAAAATCACTTTCTCTGCCTTCATTAATATGTTGCCATGCCCGCTCAAATAATAATGTCATGGCTTGTTTGGTCATGTTAAAAAAAGCATCATTTTCTGCACTACGCTTGCCTCGGCCAGAATAGTTTAGGTGTGATAAATAAAATTTATCTACTTGATATTCATCCATTAAATCAAGCATCGCAGGAAGATCAGCAAAATTATCTTTAGTTAAGCATAAACGCATACCCACTTTGATGCCTGCTTGCTTACATAATTTGATCGCCTTCATTGACGCTTTAAAACTGCCTTTTTGACGACGAAATTGATCGTGAAATGTTTCTAAACCATCAATACTTATACCCACATACTGATAATTGGCTGCTTTTATTTGGGCGATATTATCTTCGTTGATCAAGGTGCCATTGGTTGATAATGCCACGTAGAAGCCTTTATTTTTCGCATATTCACTGATTTCATAAATATCAGGGCGTAGTAGGGGTTCGCCCCCTGAAAAAATCAGTACAGGCACTTGGGCAACTTTTAAGTCATCAATGGTATTTTTAATTTGTTGTGTTGTTAATTCGTCTTTAAAATCAATATCTAAAGAAGTGGAGTAACAATGCTGACAGCGTAAATTACAGCGACGAATTAAATTCCAAATAACAACAGGCCCCGACATAGCTCGTTTAGGTGCTAAGGGTTCGTCATTTGTTAAGTGTTTGAGCAGCTGTGAGATCCTAAACATGATTATTTTCCTGCTGTTTTATCGGCGTGTGAGCTTCGATAGTTTTATGCTGTAGCCTTAAACCGGTTTTTTTCAAAATTTTTGTGCTGGTAAGCATGTCACAGTTTTTAAATAACTGCCCATTTTCTGGTGTTCTATTTACTAACACTTTAGCTAATAATGCTTTGATCTGGTTACGGTATTGGGCAATTTCTTGCTCACTTTTACCATGAACCATAGCAAAAAGATTATAATTCCAGTGGGGAAGCTTTCGTGGTCGTAAATAACAGTGGCTAACAAAAGCTAGTTTACCTACTTGTTGGCCAAAGGCTTCAGCGTGTTCATCTTCAATGTCCCATACGGTCATACCGTTGAAGCAATAGCCAAGCTTATAGTGATTAGGTACTGCGGCAATACGACGAATAATACCGCGTGCTTGCATATTTTTAGTCATAGCAATCACTTGCTCAACGCTGATATTTAATTGCCGTGCTAGCCAGTGATAAGGTTTAGCGATAATAGGCAAACCACTTTGAGTTAATAAAATATATTGCCTTTCGAGCGCGGTTAATGGTTCACGCGGCTCAGTATTAGGCTGGCAAGTAGAGTCCAACATAAAATTCCTTTAGTTTAGGTGCATTTAAAACCTCAAGCCCTGTTTTTTCTTCTATTTTTTGAATGACGTGTTCAATTTCTTGCTGTGACTCTGTTGCAATAACAAACCACATATTATAGCGATGATCACGTTTATAGTTGTGAGCTACTTGTGTAAAGCTATTGACTATTTCTGTTACCTTATCAAAGTGTTGCTCAGGTACTTGCAGTGCCGCTAGCGTAAAAGCACCGCCAAAACAGGCTGCATCAAACATAGGTCCAAACCGTGAAAGCACTTTCTGCTCAAGTAAGCTTTCTAATCGTGCTAATATTTCTTGCTCGCTTATTTCAAGTTGTTGGGCAAGCGCTAAAAAAGGCTGCTCACATACAGGAAGCCCATGCTGTAAGGCATTGATAATTTTTTTATCATTATCATCTAATGCTATGTTGCTATAAGTAGAAGTCATTAATTGCCTCCTCGTTGATAGCGAGCCCCTTGCTGCTTGAACGCTTTATTACTAAAAAGTACCGCTTTATTTACAGAGTGCAATTGCAGTGTTTGGGTTATTTTTTCTATTTGAGCCAATACTTGTTCTCGGTATTTACCGTGGATCATGCAAAATAGGTTATAAGGCCATTGCGGAAGCTGGCGAGGGCGACGATAACATAAAGACACTTCAGGAAACTTCGCCAGTTTGGCAGCAATATCATCAACCGTTTGATCATCAATATCCCAAACGACCATAGCATTGGCTTGATAACCGAGTTGACGATGTTTAACTACTAAACCAAAGCGCTTAATTAAGCCCTGTTGTTGCCATATTTCTATTTGTTTCAACACGTGTGTTTCATCAGCATCAATTGCTGTGGCTAAGGCTAAATAAGGTTGTGAGACTAAAGGTAAACCTTGTTCAAGTAGTGTACGTAGTTTATTTTGTTGGTTAGGCGTTAAGGTGTTAGCCCATGCTAGATGAGACCTTTGCTGATTCATGCGATAACCTCCTTGTGCTTTGCTGGCTTTTCGATAACTGTTTGAATATCGTTAAAGTCAACTTTAAATGATAAATCAATGTGATAAGAGGCTTCCATGGGAAGTATTAGTAAGGGCAGCCCTGTTTTTTCTTCAATGGTATTTAAAGTTTTGTTTAAACTGATCATGTCTTTATCGGTAACGACAAACCATAGGTTATAGGTGTGCTCGCGAGCGTAATTGTGATTAACTTGTGTAAATTGGTTAACAATTCCAGCAATTTTATCAAGCTGTTTGTCAGGTACTGCCATCGCTACTAGCGTACTGGCTCCTGCTTTTTTGTGATCAAATACCGGGCCTAGTCGTGATAATATGCCGGTATCAGCTAATTTTTTTACTGCGGTTAATACTTCAGTCTCTTCAACATTATATTGTGCTGCAAGTGCTTTAAAAGGCTCGCTGCAAAGTGGAAAGTCACGCTGATAGTCATTGATAAATTGTTGCTCTAACCACGATAATTGCATAATTAAAGGCCTATTTGATGTGCACGATTAGTGAAGAAAATACCGCTGGGGCTTTTCACTGATAAAG
>WFQC01000021.1 GCA_015487235.1 Alteromonadaceae bacterium | reverse complement strand
TTCAATTAAATTCATATTCACACTCACAGTAGGGGTACAAAGTAGGGTATAAGCCTAATTAAATACTATAAAAAAGAATACTTCAAGCAATGATACCCCACCATATAACCTTAAATAGTTAAAACTTTATGAGTTTAATTGAAACAACCTGAACAGGCTAGTATAAAGAAAAAGCCTTAATAACAATGTATTAAGGCTTTTTTAGAACATTATGAGTTTCTATGAAACGATGATGTTAAAATTACATCATGCCGCCCATACCACCCATGCCGCCCATGCCACCCATATCAGGTGCTGCAGGCGCTGATTCTTTTACTGGCGCGTCGGTAACCATTGCTTCAGTGGTTAACATTAAACCAGCAACCGATGCTGCAAATTGTAATGCACTACGGGTTACTTTAGTTGGATCAAGAATACCCATTTCTAACATATCGCCGTATGTACTATTACCCGCATTATAACCGTAGTTACCTTTGCCGTTACGCACTTCATTTAATACCACAGAAGATTCATCACCGCAGTTAGCAACTATTTGACGAAGTGGTGCTTCCATTGCTCGAAGTGCTACACGAATACCGTGAGTTTGATCTTCATTAATACCTTCAAGATCTTTAATCGCATCAGCGACACGTACTAAAGCAACACCACCACCAGCAACAACACCTTCAGCCACTGCAGCACGAGTTGCATGTAAGGCATCTTCTACACGGGCTTTCTTCTCTTTCATTTCAACTTCTGTTGCTGCACCAACTTTAATAACAGCAACACCGCCCGCTAATTTAGCTAAACGCTCTTGTAATTTCTCTTTATCGTAGTCAGAGGTTGATTCTTCAATTTGACCACGAATTTGTGCCACGCGCGCTTGAATATCTTCTTCAGCACCAATACCGTCAATAATTGTTGTATTGTCTTTAGAGATGATAACGCGTTTTGCTTGGCCTAAATCTTCTAATGTTGCTTTTTCTAGCTCCATGCCAATTTCTTCAGAAATGACTGTACCCGCTGTTAAAATAGCGATGTCTTGCAACATAGCTTTACGACGATCACCAAAGCCAGGTGCTTTAACCGCTGCAACTTTTACGATACCACGCATGTTGTTTACCACTAAAGTCGCTAAGGCTTCGCCTTCTACGTCTTCTGCAATAATTAATAATGGTTTACCGGCTTTAGCAACACCTTCTAAAGTTGATAATAATTCACGAATATTTGAGATTTTTTTATCAACTAATAAGATGTATGGATTTTCTAATTCAACGGTACCATTTTCTTGGTTATTGATGAAATAAGGTGATAAGTAGCCACGGTCAAATTGCATACCTTCAACCACGTCAAGCTCGTCAGTTAGTGCTTGACCTTCTTCTACCGTGATCACGCCTTCAGTACCCACTTTTTCCATTGCTGTGGCAATAATTTTACCCACAGTTTCGTCTGAGTTAGCTGAAATAGTACCTACTTGCTCAATCGCTTTGTTATCAGCACAGTCTTGAGAGATTTTTTTCAACTCTTCAACCGCCGCAATAACTGCTTTGTCGATACCACGTTTCAAATCCATTGGGTTCATACCCGCCGCAATAGATTTTAAACCTTCTGTAACAATTGATTGTGCTAATACAGTTGCGGTTGTTGTTCCATCACCCGCTTCATCATTCGCTTTTGACGCAACTTCTTTTACCATTTGTGCGCCCATATTCTCGAATTTATCTTCTAATTCGATTTCTTTGGCAACACTCACACCGTCTTTAGTGATAGTAGGACCACCAAATGATTTGTCTAATACAACATTACGGCCTTTTGGACCTAAAGTTACTTTTACTGCGTCAGCTAAAACGTTAACCCCTTTTAGCATTTTTACACGAGCATCATTACCAAATAATACGTCTTTTGCAGCCATTTTCTTTTCCTATAATTTATTTCATCTATACGATAGAACACCTTAAAGAGTGCCCTACACCAGGTTAAAACGAGTTTGGTTATTCTACGATTGCTAGAATGTCTGATTCGCTAAGAATTAAAACTTCTTCGCCATCAATTTTTTCAGTTTTAACACCGTAGCCTTCGTTGAAAATTACTTGATCACCAACTTTCACATCTAACGCTCTTACGTCACCGTTTTCTAAAATACGGCCATTGCCAACAGCAATAACTTCACCGCGAGTTGATTTCTCAGCAGCACTACCAGTTAAAACGATACCGCCAGCAGACTTTGCTTCTACTTCTTTACGTTTGATGATTACACGATCATGTAATGGACGAATACTCATTTATTTTCTCCTGAGAGTTACTTACAAAAATGACCAACAAATGGTCTCCAAAATTGATTGATTCATAAATGGGGATAAAAATTTTCTTCACAAGGGCGAAATTAAAATTTTTTAATCTTTTCGCTCAAAATCCCCTTCAATTGTTTGCCCATTGTGATTAGAACTATTTGAATTGTATGAATTATCTATAAAATCTTGTTCGCTAAATTCTTGAGTAAAAACTTGTGTGGCATGATATTGTTTTACCTGAAAGTGCTTTTTAACATGATTGGCGATAACCTGCCTAACCGGTTCAAAAAGTAAAGCTAAGCCAAAAGCATCAGTGACAAAACCGGGGGTTACTAACAGCACACCAGCCACCAGTAACATTAAACCTGCAATAATTTCATCACTGGGAATTTCACCTTGTGCCAATTTAGTTTGCACTGAGGCAAGTGTTGCCAAACCCTGCTCTCGTACTTTTTTAGCGCCAAGCCAAGCCGTAAAAATAACAATAGCCACCGTTGTCCACGTACCTAACAGCGCGCCAACTTGCATTATCACGGCAATCTCAATGATTGGCACGACAATAAAAAATAAAAATAAGATACGGAACATAATGACTCCAAAAAATATTCGTTGAAACTTATATGGGGATTTACAGGTCTATTTCAAGCAATAAGCACTATAAAGCTTACCCTTAAGATTTTATTAAGAGTCTAGGTATAATATATTGAGTAATTTTGTGATTGCGTAATTTAATGTAATGAAAAATAAGCATTGCCATCAAGTGGTATTAACCACTTGCCCAAATAAAGAAATAGCAAAGACAATTGCTAACAAATTAGTCAGCAAAAAACTGGCTGCCTGTGTTAGTATTATTGACAATATTATTTCGGTTTATCAATGGCAAGGGGATATTGCTGAAGACAATGAAGTGCAACTTATTATTAAAACAACTCAAGATAAGTTTGCATTACTGAATGATTGCATTAAACAAATACACCCATATGATATACCTGAAATTATTGCCTTGAACATCCAGCAAGGTGATATGCATTATTTGAACTGGATAACAGCTAGTACGAAGTAATTCAATGAAAATAACCCTTAAACCTTTTGCTTTATTGTTGGTATTTTTTACCTTATTAATGGCAAGTAGTACCCATACCGTTTATGCACAAAAATCTTTATTTGATTTATCATCAACTTCACTCTTTAGTAACGACAATGATTTTGTTGATGTTGATGAAGCATTTAAGTTTGATTTTTTTCAAAAGGGCAACAAGTTAACCATTAAGTTTGACATTAAAGAAGGTTATTATCTTTATCGACATCAATTTAAGTTTCCAACAAAAAATGCCAAAATTTCTGCGGTGATATTGCCAGAAGGTATAGAGCATGAAGATGAATTTTTTGGTGTTCAGCAAGTTTATGAATTACCACTTACTTTTGATATAAATATTGAGCAAGCCAATAATGATGGTGTGATCACGGTACGCTATCAAGGCTGTGCTAAAAAAGGCTTATGTTATCCTCCGACAACAAAGAACGTGCAGCTATCTGCTGTTACCGCCAACACAAGTCAACAGGCCGTGTTAAGCGCACTAGCCGAGCAATCAAATACCGTAGATAACATTGCAACTAGCAAATTAACTAGCCAAACAACTTCTACAATGCCACAAAGTAGTGAACAAAACCGTTTAGCCGATATGCTAAAACAAGGTAGCTTATGGCTTACTTTGCTTGCTTTTTTTGTGGGCGGTTTACTATTATCTTTTACCCCTTGTGTTTTTCCAATGTACCCTATTTTAACTGGCATTATTGTTGGCCAAGGTGATAATTTAACAACTAAGAAAGCCTTTACGCTCTCATTTTTTTATGTACAAGGTATGGCGGTAACTTACACAATTTTGGGTATTATCGTTGCCTTGGCAGGCGCACAGTTTCAAGCAGCATTTCAACACCCTTACGTGCTGGTTGGCTTAAGCATTTTATTTATCTTTTTAGCACTTTCAATGTTTGGTGTATTCAATTTAGCACTACCAAGCAGTTGGCAAAATAAACTAAACAACCTCAGCAGCAAACAAAAAGGGGGCTCAATTGCTGGTGTTTTAGCAATGGGAATAATTTCAGGCTTAGTTGCTTCACCTTGTACGACAGCACCACTAACGGGAGCATTACTTTATATATCTCAAAGTGGAGATGTTATTTTAGGCGCATCAGCCTTATATGCATTAAGTTTAGGTATGGGCTTACCTTTACTTATTTTAGGAAGTTCTGGGGGTAAATTATTACCTAAAGCGGGTAATTGGATGAATATTATTAAAAATATTTTTGGCTTGCTATTACTCGCCGTACCTATTTATTTATTAGAACGCTTTTTACCTGTTTATATTACACAATGGTTATGGGCAATTTTACTGTTAAGCAGTGCTGGTTATTTTTATGTTGCTAATCAAAACAGTGTTAATACCAAAAGTTTTTGGTACGGTTTACGCGCGGTAGTGATATTTTTGGCTTTCTTTGTTGGAGCGCAACAAGTTTATCAGTTGGTTTTTCCTCAAAGCCAACTTGCTACGGCTAATAATGACAATAGTCAAATAACAAACCATTTTATAAAAGTAAAAGATTTAACTGAATTAGAAAGTGCAGTAAAAAAAGCCAGCAGTGAAGGCAAATCAGTCATGGTTGATCTTTACGCTGACTGGTGCATCGCCTGTAAAGAATTTGAGCATTACACCTTTAATCAGCCACAGGTACAACAAGCACTCGCCAATACTGTACTATTGCAAATTGATTTAACAGATACGGGGTCAGCCAGTAGCATAGAGTTGATGAAGCACTTTCAAATTTTTGGCTTACCTTCAATACTCTTTTTTGATAAAAATGGCCAAGAGCTAACCAACAACCGTGTAACAGGCTTTATGGGTGCTGACGAATTTACCGCACATATTAGGCGTATTTTAGACTAGCGTGTGTAGATTTTTCACGATAAGAATAAACGCCTGTATCATACTACTAACGATATGATACGAATAAGTAATATGATCAGGCGATAACACTGTTAATAGTGCGATTTCATGTAATAAAATGTATAACGGGGCTTTTTATACCCATGTTACCTTAAGATACTTTACCAATTTTAGTTTTCCAAAAGCCTCTTTCTAGTTTTTCGGCAATAAAATCAAATAACTCAAGTTCGGGTATCGGTTTAGCATAATAATAGCCTTGAATTAAATCGCATTCTAATTGCTTTAAACTACGTAGCTGAGCACTCGTTTCAACGCCTTCTGCTACCGTCATTAATCCTAAACTTTTAACCATAGCAATAATTGATTTAATAATTTTATAATCGGCATGGTTATCTAACATCCCAAAAACAAAGCTTTTATCTATTTTGATCACATCAACTGGCATATCTTTTAAGTAAGCAAGTGAAGAATAGCCAGTGCCAAAATCATCAATAGCAAAGGTAAAGCCCTGCGCTTTAAGTTTATGCATGACTTCAATGGCTAAGTCGATATCTTTTACTAAGGTTTGCTCGGTTAACTCTAATTCAAAATGACCCGCGCTAATGTCAAATTCTCTGATCAGCGAACTAAGGTAATTTGTTAAGTTTTGATCTAAAAATTGCCCCGCAGATAAATTAATCGCTATCTTAATATCGTCTAATTGACGCTTTTTCATTTCAATAGCCAGCTCAAAACAACGCCGAATCACCCAATAGCCAAGTTCGATCATGTATTCTGATTTTTCCAAAATAGGAATAAAATCATCTGGTGAAACCATGCCCCTATCAGGGTGATGCCAACGTAATAAGGCTTCAAAACCATAAAGCTTATTATTTATCGCGCTAATTTGTGGCTGTAAGCTTAAACTAAATTGACTTTTTGCAAGCGCTTGGCGCACTTCAGTTTCAAGCATAACTTGTTGAGCAACTTTTAAGAACATCTCATCTTTATAAACAAAGTAGCGACCACCACCTTCACTTTTAGCTTCATACATTGCAATATCAGCTTGGCGAATTAAATCATCGGCTTTTACGATAGACTCATTCGTATAAGCAATACCTATACTCGTCGAAATATAAAAGAGATTACTCGCAATTTTAATGGGTTGTTTAAAATGTTGTAGAATTTTATTCGCAACAAATTTTACTTGCTCTAGCGACTGTACTTGATCAAGAAAAATAACAAATTCATCCCCTCCAAAGCGACAAACCATATCAACTTGTCGTAAATTTAAACGAATACGATTTGCAGCTTCAATCAATAACTTATCACCATCAGCATGGCCATGACTGTCATTAACTTTTTTAAAGTCGTCTAAATCTAAAAATAATACCGCAATACTTACATCGTTATAGCTTAAGTTGGCAATTGCTTTACTGAGTTGATAATTGAGCATGTTACGATTCGGTAAGCCCGTGAGTAAATCGTACATAGCAATATTTTCAAGCTCTTTAGTTTTTTGCTCTATCTCAAGATTTAATTGCTCTAGCTCATAACTTAATTCAATGGCCGAGTCAGCCAATAAGTCAAGTTCATCAGCAAAGATATGTCGCCGATCTAATCTGGCTTGACGAAACGCTTTAAATTGCTTTTTAGCAAGTAAAGGTAAAGCATCCACAAGGGCAAGTAAGCGTTTAGAAGAAGGTGATGTGATTAAGTAAACGGCGCCAGCTAATAATAAAAAAATAACCGTAATCGAATATAACAGTTGCCGCTGATCTTTATCTCGAGCAATTTTGAATTGGGTTACATCATCAATAAGCGCTAAGTAATAGCGTGCTTGTTTATGTTGCGCTAAAGGTAATAAATTAAATAAATAGTATTTATCTTCTACTTGATATTGTTGTTTAGTCGCTAATGAAAAAGCGTTTTTAGTCTGTGCTTGTGACGATAATATTTTTCTAATAAGCGCAGTATTTGAAGCAGATATGATGGTGAATTTGCTATCAGCACCTTGTTTTTGTTGAAAGATACTTACAATAGCCACTTCATTTTGTAATGTGCGTTTCATTGAATAAAGCATATCAACTAATGAAGCGGTAACAGCCATTGCACCTAATTCACCTTTTTGCGTAAAAAGCGGAATAATTACAAGCTGAGAACATTTATTATCACAATAAACTTCGCTTACAGGCACTTGCTGCACAAGTACCTGCCTAATTTTATCGTGGATCACATTAGGTAATGTTGCTGTTTGAAATAATAGCCGATCTGCTTCATCTACAAACCAAAGGTTTTCAACATTTAAATGCAATTGCATGGTGTCGTATTGCTTAATTAAAGCACTTTGAATATTACTTAAATCGTGATCATCACTTTTTAAAATCATGTCACTAAAAGATTCAAGCCAAGTACGCAGTTGATCGCTCAGTAAATTACTATGCACGTCCCAGTTTTCTTGACCATTTTTTAATGATTCTTCTTGAAACTTTTGAAACTCTTCTTGTATACGCTGTAACGACACTTGAGAAAAAATAAGGCTAATAATAAGGAGTGTTGAAATAATCAACCCTAATAATTTTATCGGAACACTAATAAAGAACTTCTTCATACATTAAAACCAATACATTAGTTGCATCGCAAACATTTGCCAATAACGTTTGTTATTTATCAAGGGGTTAGGTTGAACTACAGGTGAAAGTCGTGCGGTACCGTCAACCCAATGATGCTCAATACGTACTTTTAAATTATTGGTAATATCATACGAGGCGCCTAAAACAAAATCGTTTTGAAAAGCAAAATATGCTGGGATCAAACCACCTGTTGCTTGTTCAAGTTTCTTACCTTTTTTATCATCTCTATCAGCATAAAAGTATTCATAACGAGCTAAAAATCGCAGATCCGCATTTAATCGATAACGTGTTTGAAAATAGTAACCTTGTCCAATATTCACTTTGTTAAAGTTTGGCAGATAAAAGCCCTTAATGGTAAAATCTTCTTGAAATACTTCACCGCTAAACTCCCACACCTCTCCTTCATACAGAGCATTGAGGGTATAAAACTTAAAGCTAAAATCACCATCACTGTAAAAGTCTGATGGCGATTGTTTATAGCTAAAATCAGAATCAAGTATAGAAGCACCTATACGCCATGCTGAAAAAGTAGGGCGCCAATATAAACTTGCTTGTAAATCAAAATCTTGCTGTACTTTGCCAAGCGCAAGTTTACCTAAAATAAGTTGTCCTTGTTCTTTTGAAACCGGCGATGTGCCATAACTTACATTAAAATCAATATCACCATGCTCATCATCACTGTGACTAATTTTTAAAGCGCCGCCATCTCCACCTACGGCAATATCACGAAAGCCATCAAAATAAACAGACTGAGGGAGAATAATGCTCGGGCGCGCAAAAGGAATATCTCGGGTGCTAGAGTAAAGCCAATGCACATTTTTAAATCGCCCTAAATAAAGATGCGCTTGCCATGCTTCTTGGTTATAAAAAGCCCAATCAAGTAATAAATAGTCAATTCTTGTTCCTTTGTGATAACGATTACCGCCATCTAAGTAGACAATTTGCCCTGCCAAGCGCAGATTAGGCTCAATATTGTAAGATGCATTGATCCCCAATTCAGTTAACTCGGTTGACAGTGATTTATCATTACTCACAAAATTACTCCCATTAACATCAACAAGACCTTGAGCAATAAAACCATGCCATTGCCATTTAGCAGAATTATTATCATGTGCTACAGCACTAAAAGTGCAACATATTAGTAAAATAAATTGGATAAGCATTTGTTTAGTGTTCATCATTATCTTGTTATCCCTTAATTTTGATAATATGAATATTGTTATAATTGTTAGACAATTCTGCATAACCAATTGCTCCGGGTGTTGTCATTACCGCCTTAATCAATGCTTGTTGAGAGTCAACTTCAATAGGTGCAACACCGACACCAGAATAAGTTAATTTATTCCAAATACGATCAAGCTGATAAGGAAACATGCGTAATACTTCTTTTGAGAATTGTTGATGCAATTTATGTTTACTCGGTAAAACATAAACAACAATAGGAAGACCTTCATGCCATAATACTTGGCGCATAGAATAGATGCGACGGATCTGTGAAGCCGTTAAGGTATTAGTCTTAACTGTTGAATTTACAATAATATCAATAGCCTTTGCTGGTTGACTAAATAAAAATACGCAAAGCAGCAATGATAATTTAAGTATATTTTTGATGAACATATCCTTGTTAAACACTAAGAGAGCAGTAACTCAACCATAAGTAAGGCAATCCAAAAGATATTAATCAATTCGGTCGTTAACCCGAGTACAGATCAACTTCATTATAAAAAAGTGTTGTGATAAATCACACACTCCCCTAATAACTATAGGAAAAAAATCAATTTTAACAACTCATACCAGCAACACACTTAATGTTCAATCTAACAAACTAGCTTAGCCCAAAAGCAACCCAAGTGATTAGACCAGTATTTTGCTGCTATTTTCTGCGAAAACACTATAATAATCGCCAAAGTGTAAAAATTTGTTATATTTCGACAATTTCATTTCAAATACTTTTACATTGTGCAAATATAAAGCAAATAAATAATTTTAATCGCGATATAGAAGAAAATGACAGCAAAGTTTAACATTTTATTACTTAATGGCCCTAATTTAAATATGTTAGGTAAGCGTGAGCCTAGCATTTATGGTGCAAGCGCTTTATCTGATATCGTTAGTGCGTTAACAGAGCAAGCAAAACCCCTAGGGATCAAGTTAACACATTTACAATCAAATGCTGAACATGAGCTTATAAATGAAATTCATCAAGCTTATAATCACATTGATTTTATTATTATTAATCCTGCTGCATACACGCATACCAGTATCGCACTTAGAGATGCTTTACTTAGCGTCAATATTCCCTTTATTGAAATACATATTTCTAATGTACATGCCAGAGAGAATTTTAGACGCCACTCTTATTTATCAGATATCGCCCAAGGTGTTATTTGCGGGCTAGGCATTAAAGGCTATGAATTTGCCTTACTTGCAGCTCACGCCTATTTGCTCAAAAATCAAACTAATTAAAAAATCACAACATAAGGTGTTCTAATGGATATTCGTAAAATCAAAAAACTTATCGAGCTTGTTGAAGAATCAGGTATTAATGAGTTAGAAATATCAGAGGGCGAAGAGTCGGTACGTATTAGTCGTGGCGCTCAGGTAATGGCTGCACCAGCACAAATGATGCAAACCGCACCCGCAGCTGCCCCAGCTCCCGTTGCTGCAGCACAAGCAGCACCTGAACCCGCAGCGCCAGCAAAAGCTTCAGGCCATGAAGTACGTTCACCTATGGTCGGTACTTTTTATGAAGCAGCCTCACCTGATGCGCCACCGTTTGTTGAAGTTGGTCAACATGTCAATGCAGGAGATACCTTATGTATTATCGAAGCAATGAAAATGATGAATCAAATAGAAGCAGATAAGTCTGGCGTAATTAAGGCTATTCTTGCAAAAAATGAAGATGCTATAGAGTTTGATCAACCGCTATTCATCATTGAATAAGCCCAACCAGTAAGGGTAATTCCATGTTAGATAAAGTTGTTATCGCCAACAGAGGCGAAATTGCATTAAGAATATTACGCGCTTGTAAAGAACTTGGCATTAAAACAGTAGCGGTTCATTCAACAGCAGACAGAAATTTAAAACATGTTTTGTTAGCAGACGAAACTATCTGTATAGGTAAGCCTTCAGCAACAGCAAGTTATTTAAATATTCCTGCTATTATAACTGCGGCAGAAGTTACCAATGCGGTTGCTATTCATCCTGGTTACGGCTTTTTAGCTGAAAATGCTGATTTTGCTGAGCAAGTTGAGAAATCTGGCTTTACATTTATCGGCCCAACCGCTGAAAGTATTCGTTTAATGGGTGATAAAGTGTCAGCTATTAAAGCCATGAAAGCTGCAGGCGTACCTTGTGTACCAGGCTCAGATGGTCCATTAACTGATGATAATGCTTTGAATATTGCGCATGCTAAACGTATTGGTTATCCCGTAATAATTAAGGCTTCTGGCGGCGGCGGTGGTCGTGGTATGCGTGTTGTACACCATGAAGAAGAGCTGATTGATGCCATTCAATTAACAAAATCAGAAGCACGCTCTACTTTCAATAATGACATGGTTTATATGGAAAAATATCTCGAAAATCCTCGTCATGTTGAAATTCAGATCCTTGCTGATGGTCAAGGTGGTGCCATTCATTTAGCTGAACGCGATTGTTCAATGCAACGTCGTCACCAAAAAGTAGTCGAAGAAGCACCAGCACCAGGTATCACGCCAGAAATGCGCGCTAAAATTGGCGAACGCTGCTGTAATGCTTGTATTGAAATAAACTATCGTGGTGCGGGCACTTTTGAGTTTTTATATGAAAATGGGGAATTTTATTTCATTGAAATGAATACCCGTATTCAGGTTGAACACCCTGTAACAGAAATGATCACCGGCGTTGACTTAATTAAAGAACAACTCCGTGTTGCAGCTGGCCAACCTTTATCTTATACCCAAGAAGATATTAAAGTGTCAGGTCATGCCATAGAGTGTCGTATCAATGCAGAAGATCCCCGCAGTTTTATTCCATCGCCGGGAAAAATTACACGTTTTCATCCTCCAGGAGGCTTAGGTGTACGCTGGGATTCTCATATATATGCTGACTATTCGGTACCTCCACATTATGACTCTATGATTGGTAAGTTAATTACTTGGGGTGATAATCGCGATGTTGCTATTGCACGTATGCGTAATGCGCTAAATGAATTAGTAGTTGATGGTATTAAAACCAATATAGCCTTACATCAAGATATATTAATGGATCAAGGCTTTGTTAACGGCGGCGCAAATATTCATTATTTAGAAGAAAAGCTCTCTGAAAATGATGACTAAAAAATCGAAAGTTAGCACACGCTAAATTTTCGAACCAGGCAGATCAGAGAAAATAGAAGCCTCAAATTGTTTTGAGGCTTTTTTATCGCTAAAATATCGTCAAGATAACTTAAGAGAACGATTACAATGGAAAAACCCATTCCACCAGCAGATGATGATTGTTGTGGCGGCGGAGCTTGCAACCCTTGTGTTTGGGATCACTATTACGCTGAATTACAAAAATGGCGCTTAGAGCAAGCCCAGCTAAAAGCTGAGCAAGAAGCGAATAGTCATAACGATGAAACAAATACAGACGAATAATAACTCTATATTTTATCTTAAAGAAGTTAACTTACTTTAATTCTGCTTAATCACGATAATTATTTTTAGCGGTAAGTTTACGTAATAGCCCAGGAAAAAAGCGTTTAATGGTTGGCGCCCAATAACTAATACCTTTACCTATAATGACTTCTTCTTTATCTTGTTCAATTGCTTGAATAATTTTATTCGCACACTCGGCAACAGGAATGCCGGTGCGAATAGCTTTTGACATAGTGCCAAGTGTAGAGCCATCTGCGGTAATAGAATTTACCGAAATATTGGTTTGAACAAAGCCAGGGCAAATAGTCAGAACTTGTAAACCATTTTCAGCTTCTTCGGCGCGCAATGAATCCATATAGCCAATAATGGCGTGCTTAGAAGCACTATAACCAGACATTCCTTTACCGCCAACTTTACCTGCGACACTGGCAATAGTAACAATCATGCCTTGTTTTGCTGCGATCATGCTAGGTAAAATAGCTTGAGTCATAGCAATCGTACCAAAATAATTAACTTCCATCACACGACGATAAACATCAAGCAACGTTTCTCTGGCAATACTACGCTGCGATAAACCAGCATTATTGATCAAAATATCAATTGGCCCAATTTCTTCAATTATTTTAGGTAAATCTTCAAGTAGTTTTTCAGGCTCTGCTAAATCAAGCGGCACTATTTTATGATGTTCACTATTAGCTAATTGTTGTTTTAAAACACTCAGCTTTTCTTGATTTCGGGCTGATAAAATTAATTTAGCGCCTTTCGCAGCTAAAGCGTTAGCTAAACCTTCACCAATGCCCGATGAAGCACCGGTGATCCATATCGTTTTGTTATTGATATTCATAATTGTGACCTCTTTTTATTATTATTTTTACTGATGAT
Source organism: Alteromonadaceae bacterium (assembly GCA_015487235.1). Taxonomy (GTDB): domain Bacteria; phylum Pseudomonadota; class Gammaproteobacteria; order Enterobacterales; family Alteromonadaceae. The sequence continues at coordinate 1,971 of WFQC01000021.1, read as the reverse complement.
GATTAAGAGCTACAAGAGAGCATTGAGCAACCCGCTTTATGACGAGCCCATTCAGGCCTTTTTACTGCGTACTGATCAAATTCTACTTGTTCTTGATAAGGGTTTTGCAAAATCTTTTGTAATTTTTCTATTTCACTAAAATCCCCTTGTTCAGCTAATTCTATGGCCTGCTGCGCTAAATAATTTCTTAATATAAATTTGGGATTAACCTTATTCATCTTTTCAGATCGCTGCTCAGGTAAAAGCTTGTCTTGCAATGCTCGTTGACGATAACAATTAAGCCATTGACTAAACTTTACCTGCAGAGTATCACTTAACTGCTCAGGAAAATAAAAACTCACCGACAATATCGGCAACCATTCTTCAACCGTAAGCGTATGCGCTGATAATGTTAATTTAGCTAGTTGTCGATAAAAAAGGGTCATGTCTGTTTCTATCTGTGCAAAAAGGTTTTCTAACTCAATAAATAAGTCAAGATCTGCGTCGCCTTTACAGTGTAACAAGCCTAATTTTTCGGCTGTCATTTGTGCCCATTGCTGCTGATAATTTTCTGCGTATTGATTTAAAATTTCGTTTAAAGGTTCGGCTGTTTCAATAAGCGGATAAATAGCCTTTGCTAACTGGAACAAATTCCACTGCCCTATTTCACCTTGTGCGGCAAAGCAATAACGACGCTCTTGTAGATCGGTTGTATTGGGTGTCCAATTTGCATCAAAGTTATCTATCCAACCATAAGGGCCATAATCTATTGTTTCACCAATAATTGACATATTGTCTGTATTCATAACGCCATGAACAAAGCCAACACGCAGCCAATTAACTATCAAACGACAAGTGCGCTGAGCAACCTCTGCAAACCACTTGAGATAAAGCGTTTGGTTAAAACAATGATTATTGTTAAGTAACAAGTCAGGAAAGTCTGTCGCAATGGTATGATCAACAAGTTTTTTTAAGAGCGGAATATCATTGCGAAACACTGGTAATTCAAAACTACCAAAACGAGTAAAAGAGGAAGAAACTCTACAGACAATAGCGCCCTGCTCAAGTTGAGGGCGTCCATCATAAAACATATCTCTTGGCACTTTTTCTCCAGTTAAACATAAGCTTAATGCGCGTGTGGTTGGAATACCAAGATGGTACATGGCTTCAGAGCACAAAAATTCACGAATGGATGAGCGCAATACCGCCAAGCCATCGGCAGTACGAGAATAAGGTGTTCGCCCTGCGCCTTTTAATTGAATAATTTTATGGCCATAACGGGCTGTTTTAACTTCTCCTAAATTAATTGCCCGTCCGTCGCCTAATTGTCCTGCCCAGCGTCCAAACTGATGACCGCCATAACACATTGCATAAGGCTGCATACCAGCTAACAACTTATTACCAGTAAAAACATCAGCAAATTCAGCACTAGCAATATCTGCCGATGTTAAGTCAAGCATTGTTGCAACACGACGACTTACGGCAATCAACTGCGGGGCTTTTACTGGGGTTGGCTTAACCCAAGAGTAAGCGGCACCATGCACTTGTCTGGGATTATTTTGAGCAGCCGTAGCAGTAACAAGTGACTCTGCTGGCAACGCCCGCACAAAACGATTATCAAAGCTTAATGAATGAGTAAATGAAATAATATCGTCCTTATCACATTCTTATCACATTATGCCATGCTCAAGACTTGAGTAACTAATTTAGTAATACCCTTAGCGGCTTCACTAATATTGCTGGCTAACATATAAGCAGGCGTAGAGATCACTTTATTTTTTTCGTCAATGATAATGTCATCAACAGGACAACTTAAATGTTCAAGCCCCATTGCGGTGAGTTGTGTAGCAGTGGCTTGATCGGTTCCAATAGTCGCTTGGCTATCATTACCATAAACTAACGCCACCATTGCCGGTGCAATACACATATAACCTGCTGGTTTTTTCGCTTTCGCAAAACTTTTGCACGCTGTTAATACTTGAGGTTGCACGC